>NZ_JAWDIE010000004.1:0-174776 GCF_037688875.1 Amphibiibacter pelophylacis | reverse complement strand
ATCGCGGTGCCGCTGCCCGGTCCCTGACGCGCCTGGGCCTGCGCCTGCCAGTGGCGGCGTACGGCCTCCGGGTCCATCCCGGCCCAGCGGGCCAGCTCGATCAGCACCTGCTCGGCCAGCAGGCCTTCGGGGAACTGGCTCCACAGCGGCTGCGCCCTCGCCAGCGCCAGCGTGCGGTCTTCGGCGCTGCCCTGATCCAGCCCTTCTGTGACATGCTGCTGCAGCAGGCGCGACAGCGGCAGCGCGGCGTCAACCTGGGCGCGAAAGGCGTCCAGGCCCAGTTCGCGCACAAAGCTGTCGGGATCGTGCTCGGTCGGCAGGAAGAGAAAGCGCAGCCGCCGCGTGTCGGTGGCCAGCGGCAGCGCGGCCTGTAGTGCGCGCACGGCGGCGCGGCGTCCGGCAGCGTCGCCGTCAAACGCGAAAACGACCGAATCGGTGAAGCGCAGCAGCTTGTGCAGGTGATCGGCCGTGCAGGCCGTGCCCAGCGTCGCCACCGCGTTGCCCAGGCCCGACTGCGCCAGCGCGACCACGTCCATATAGCCTTCGACCATCAGGGCGTAGCCCTGTTTGCGGATGGCCTGACGGCCTTCGTACAGGCCGTAAAGCTCCTTGCCTTTGCTGAAAACCGGCGTTTCGGGCGAGTTGAGGTATTTGGGCTCCCCCTGGTCGAGCACGCGCCCGCCAAATCCGATGATGTCGCCCTTGACCGAGCGGATCGGGAACATCACACGGTCGCGGAAGCGGTCGTGGTGGCGCCGCGTGCGTCCCGGGTCGGGCGCGGTGTCGCTGTCCTCGTCGCCCTTGGCGATAACCAGGCCAGCAGTGACCCACAGCGCCTGTTCGGCCGGGTCGGCGGGCAGGTGGCGGGCCAGGAAATCCCAGCCAGCCGGGGCGTACCCCAGGCCGTAAGTGCGGATGACGGCCTCGTTCAGGCCACGCCGATCCAGATAGCTGCGCGGGCGCGGCGTGGCGGCCAGCTGCTGCACATAGCGCTCCTGCGCCTGCGTCATGACGCTGACCAGGGTCTGCTGCTCGCGCACCTGCTGCTGGCGCTGGGCGCGCTGCGCGGGCGTGGCGGGGCGTTCTTCCGGCACCGTCATGCCCGCCATGCTGGCCAGATCCTGCACGGCTTCGACAAAGCCCAGGCCGTGGTGATCCATCAGAAAGCCCACCGCGTTGCCGTGCACGCCGCAGCCAAAGCAGTGCCAGGTGCCGCGCTGCGGCGTCACCACAAAGCTGGGCGTTTTCTCGCCGTGAAACGGGCACAGGCCTTTGAACAGGGCTCCGGCCTTTTTCAGGCTGACCGCGCGTCCGACGACTTTGACGATGTCGGTGCGGTCCAGCAGCTCGTTGACAAACCCCGGCGGGATCATGCGCCGTCGTCCTGCGACGTGCGCGGGCCAGATTCTTCCGCCAGCGCGGCGGCGCTGCACCAGTCGTACCAGGCCGGACCCTTGAACACCGGGTTGCCCAGCAGGAAATCCAGCGCGAAGCTGGCGATCACCGGCAGCGGCTGATCCTGTCCAGGGAGCGAAACGGCGTGCTGGCGCTGACGCAGATCGCGCAGCGGCGCCTGGCCGCCGACCAGCGCCAGCGCGGCCTGGCGGCCCAGCGCCAGCAGGGCGGCGGGGCGGTGGGCGGCCACGCGTCCGGCCAGCCAGGGCTGGCAGGCGGCCAGTGCGCTGGCATCGGGAGCGCTGTCGGCGCCACTGCCGTCAAAGCACTGCACAGCCCAGGTCAGCGCCACGTCCTGGCGCGTCCAGCCCAAGGTGCGCAGGAACTGGTCCAGCAGCGCCCCCCGGGCGTCGGCCAGCAGCGCGTCGGGGCGCTGATCATCCTGCCGGGAGGGCGCGTCCAGCACCAGCCAGAGCCGGGGCGCGGGCTGCGGCGCATCGGCCTGCCACGGCCCCCAACCGGCCAGCGCCTGCTGGCGCCGCGCGCCGCGCTGGCACTCGCGGCAGTCCTGCCAGGCGTTCTGGCTGACGGGCTGGGCCGGACGCTCGCCCAAAGGCTGAAGCGTGATCGCGTCACGGACTGGCGGCAGGGCGGGCGCTGCGGGTGGCGCAGGCTGAAGGGGTGCGCGTGGCGCTCGGGCGGTGGTTTGTGCGGGAGATGTTGGCGATGTGGGAGATGCGGGCGATGTTGGCGCTGCCGAAGCAGGCGCCTGCGCCGGAGCTGCAACGGGCGTCACCGCCCCCGCTTGGGGTTCTGGCGCAGCCTTGGGCTCCGCCGGGGTGCGCTGCACCAGCTCCACCCAGCGCAGGCCCATATGGCCCAGCGCGGCCTGGGCGCTGGCGTCCAGCAGCAGGGGGTCGTCGCGCGTGGCCAGGCTCATGATGCGTCGCCCGCTGAACCGGTCAGGCCGCAGCGCAGCACCCGTGCGTCTTCCACCGGCTGGCTGTAATAGGTCTTGCGCAGGCCGCAGTCGGTGAAACCGGCGGCGCGGTAAAGCGCCAGCGCGGCGTCGTTGCTGGCGCGCACTTCCAGGAACATCTCGCGCGCGCCGCGTTGGCGGGCGGCGTCTTTCCAGGCGGCGACAAGGCGCATCGCAACGCCCGTGCGCTGGGCGTCTGGCGTCACCGCCAGGCCCTGCAGCTCGGCGCTGTCGGCGGCCACCTGGCCCGCCAGCCAGCCGCACAGCGGGGCGCCTTTGGCGTCGCCCGCAAACTCGCCCAGCAGCGTCTCGCCCGCCGCCAGGCTGGTGGCCAACTGGCCGCGGCTCCAGGGCGGGGTCCAGCCCCGGGCCGAGTAGGCCTGCTGCTGCACGGCCAGGACGGCGTCCAGATCGTTCAGGGTCAGGGCGCGAAGCACGGGCGTCGGCGCTGCCGGGGGGGCGGCCTGCATCTGCGCCTTGGCCTGATCCTGCTGGCGCGCCAGGCGCGCGGCGTCGCGCTCGGCGGTGGTCTGCGCGACCTGATCGCGCACATACAGCGGCAGCGCCGCTTCGGGCGGCACGAGCAGCCCGGCGGCGGCGGCGTCCGCGTGATTGTGCGCCTGGCGCCACTGCTGCTGCGCCAGCGTCGCCAACCCCAGCGCGCGCCAGGGCAGCGGGCCGCCGGGCGCGTCCAGCAGCCGGTCCCGGGTGTCCAGACGCAGCGTCAGCGGGACGATTCCGGCAGCGCTGGAGCCTGCTTCGCGGATCGCATCCAGCGTCAGATCGGCGGCGTGCCAGCCGCGCTGGGCCAGTTCTGCGGGCACGATCTGCGCGGCCAAACGCTGCGGCGCGTTCCCCAGGATGAGCCCGGGATGATCCGGATCGGTCTGCGGCAGGGCGTCCCCCCAGGCCGTGGTGGACATCAGGGTGGGCTGGATGCGGCCACTGCCGGGATGCTGCCACTGCGTCACGCGGCCTTGGGCGTCCAGCACGGCTTGCACGCGGGCCCCGTAAATTTCATCCATGCGCGCATCAATGGCGACCTGCAGGGGCGTGCGCGCCAGGTCCTCAGGTTGGCGGCTTTCGGTGGCCGTCAGGGCCAGCCACGCGGCCTGAGCCACCAGCGCCAGGCTGGACAGCGGCAGAACGGGCTTGCCCAGACCAAACGCCAGCCCCTGGGCGACCGAGCAGGCCAGGCGCAAGCCGGTGAAAGCGCCCGGGCCCTGGCCGAAGGCGATGGCGTCCACGTCGGCCAGCGTGCGCCCGGCTGCGTGCAGCAGGGCCTGCAGCGCAGGCAGCGCCTGGCTGGACGCCTGGGCCGCACCCGGCCCCTGCCACGCCCAGACGGCGTGGCCGTGATCGTCAGCGGCCGACAGCGCCACAGCCAGCACGTCGGACGACGCGTCCAGCGCCAGAATCAGCGTCATTCCAGGTTCACCCATCGCATCCTGCCCGGCGAGAGAGCGGGTTTACACTCGCCAAACCGCCAGTGTAATAGAGCCACCCGACCCCCTGGACCCGATATGTCTCTCTCTTCCCGCCGCCGTTCACTCACTTCGCCTTGGCTGGCGCTGCCTGTTTTAGGCGCTGGTGTCGCGCTGGGCCTGTGGCTGGTCCCGGCCGTGCCGCAGGCCAGCACCCGCCTGCTGGCGGCGCTGCCGCAGGCGCTGAAATCGCCCGCTGCTCCCGAATCCGACCAGATCGATTACCCCAGCTGGCAGCTGGCCAGCGCCGATGCCGCCAGCCTGCCCATGCCGGCTGAAGTCAGTGCTGCCGCCACCCCGGCGCCGCAGCGCCTGCCGCCCGCGCAGTCCTCGCGCCTGCCCGACGCGGTACAGAGCGCCTTCACCCAGGCCGGCATCGTGCCGGGCGCCGTGTCGGTGGTGGTGCAGGCGGCGGGCGATGCGGCCGCCGCGCCGCTGCTGGCGGTGGCGCCCGACACGCCGCGCAACCCGGCGTCGGCGACCAAGCTCTTCACCACCTTCGCCGCGCTGGACACGCTGGGCCCAGCCTGGCGCTGGCAGACGCCGGTGTGGCTGCAGGGCCGCGTGCAGGGCGATACGTTCAAGGGCGATCTGGTCGTGCAGGGCCAGGGCGACCCGCAGCTGGTGGTCGAGCGCCTGTGGCTGGCGCTGTGGCCGCTGTGGCAGCAGGGCGTGCGCCGCATCGAAGGCGATATCGTTCTGGACAACCAGGCCTTTCGCCTGCCCCAGACCGACCCGGCCGCTTTTGATGGCGAGGGCGACCGCAGCTACAACGTGCAGCCCGACGCGCTGCTGCTGAATTACAAGGCGGTGACGCTGGCCTTCACGCCGCGCCCTCTTGAAGGCGTGGCGCAGGTCGAGGCCCTGCCGCCGCTGGCCGGGCTGGCTGTGCCGCCGACCGTGCCGCTGGCCGATGGCCCCTGCGGCGACTGGCAGAGCCGCGTGGGCCGCCAGCTCACAGCCAGCGGTGTGGCGTTTTCGGGCCGCTACCCGGCGGCCTGCGGCGTGCGCCAGTGGTCGCTGGCGCTGGATCCGGCACACTTCAACGCCCGCGCGCTGCAGGGGCTTTGGACGGCCATGGGTGGCACGCTGACGGGGCAGGTGCGCTCCGGCGCCGCGCCGCTGGCACCGCCGACCTGGTCGCTGGATTCGCCGCCCCTGGCCGAGGTGGTGCGCAACGTCAACAAATACAGCAACAACGTGATGGCGCAGCAGATTTTCCTCACCATGGCGCTTCAGCAGCGCCGCGCGCCCGCACCGGCTGAGCCGGCCTCTGACCCGGAAGAAGCGGCCAGCGCAGCTTCGGCCGCTGCGTTGCCACCTGCGCTGTCGCCCCTGCCTTCGGTCACGCTGGACGATGCCCGTGCCAGCCTGTCGGGCTGGATGCAGGACCGCCTGGGCCTGGCGCCCGGCAGCTTCGTGATCGACAGCGGCTCGGGACTGTCGCGCCACACGCAGCTCTCGGCCGTCCAGTTCACGCGTCTGCTGCAGACGGCCTGGGGCAGTGCGGTGATGCCCGAATTTGTCAGCAGCCTGCCGCTGGTCGGGGTGGATGGCACGTTGCGCAAATCGCACGCCACGCCGGGCAGCGGCCACCTCAAGACCGGTACACTGCGCGACGTCAAGGCCGTGGCCGGTTATGTGCGCGGGCGCAATGGCCGCATGTACACCCTGGTGGCGCTGGTCAATGGCGCGGGCGCTGAAAAGGCCGCCCGGGCTTTTGATGTCCTGATCGACTGGGTCGCCACCCAGAACTGACCGCCGCCAGACCTCTAATTTCACGGACGCCCCCATGCTGCGCCAGATTTTTCTCGATACCGAAACCACCGGCTTCTCGCCCGACGAGGGCGACCGCATCGTCGAAATCGGTTGTGTGGAGTACATCGGCCGCGAACCGACAGGCAACGACCTTCATTTCTACCTTAACCCCGAGCGCGACAGCAGCGAAGGCGCACTGCGCGTACACGGCCTGACGACCGAGTTCCTGAGCGACAAACCCCTCTTCGCCGCCATCGCCCGCGAGCTGGCCGATTACCTGCGCGGCGCCGAGGTCATCATCCATAACGCGCCCTTCGACACGGCCTTTCTGGACGCCGAGTTTTCGTCCTGCGGCCAGCCGCGCCTGAAGGATCTGGCCAGCACCATCACCGATTCGCTGGTGCTGGCGCGTCAGACCTGGCCGGGCAAGATGAACTCGCTGGACGCGCTGTGCAAGCGCCTGGACGTGGACAACACCGGCCGCACCCTGCACGGCGCGTTGCTGGACGCGGGGCTGCTGGGCGAGGTTTTCGTGCGCATGACGCGCGGCCAGAAAACCCTGTTCGGCGAACGCGACGAGGCTTCCGGCGCCAGTAGCGTCAACGGCCAAAAGGCGCTGCGCCGCAGCCTGCCCCCCGCGCTGCGCGGCCTGGAGCTGCCCGTGCCCGTCGCCAGCGCCGAGGAGCTGGCCGCGCACCAGGCGATGTTGTCCGAAATCGACAAATCCAGCGGCGGCAAGCTCAAGTGGCCCAAAGCTGTGCCATAATCTTTGCTTACCGATTTTTGCGATGCCGCTCTTACAGCGGTACAGTGCACAATTCGGGCGGTTAGCTCAGTGGTAGAGCACTGCCTTCACACGGCAGGGGTCACAAGTTCGAATCTTGTACCGCCCACCAGTACATTCAAGGCCTTGCAGCGATGCAGGGCCTTTTTGTTTCTGGTGCGCGGGGTTTAGACGGATGGCCGGGCGAAATGGGCATCCATCCCGCTAAAGCGGAAGTCGATTTGATCCCGCAGTCCGCTCAGGTCGGTTTTTCGGACCAGATCGCCTTGTCCTTCGGCCAGCACGCGCCTCAATATGCCAGCCGCGCCACCTCGCGCAGCTCCTGCGCGGTGGCGGACGGGAAGCCGAAAAATTCCAGATAGGCGGGAATCATCTCGAAGAGCATGTCCGAGCCCACCTGCACGCGGCAGCCTCGCGCGGCGGCGGCGGTCAGGAAGGCGGTCATTTCGGTGCGCATGACGACTTCGCCGACAAAGGTGTCCGGCGACAGGCGCGAGACGTCAATGGGCAGGGGATCGCCCTCGTTCATGCCCATGGGCGTGGCGTTGACGACCAGATCGAAGCCCGCCGGGTCGCAGTGGCCGGTGGCGACGTCGATATCCGTGTAGTTCTCGCGGATGCGCTGCGCCAGGCCTTCTGCGGCGGCGGCGTTGACATCAAACACGCTGATGTGCGCGATGCCTGATCCGGCCAGCGAGGCCGCGATGGCGCAGCCCACGCCGCCGCTGCCCACCACCAGCACGCGGGCGCCGCCCAGGGCCAGGCCCTTGCGCTGCACGCCACGCACGAAACCGGCCCCATCGAACTGATCGCCCCCCAGACGCCCGTCCGGCAGGCGGCGCACGGCGTTGCACGCCCCGGCCACGCGCACGGTGGGCGTGACCTCGTCGAGCAGCCCCACCGTCACCACCTTGTGCGGCATGGTGATCAGCGCGCCACGGATGTTGGTCAGCGTGAACAGGCTGCGCAGGAAGGCCGGGTAATCGGCGCTCTGGCAGCCCATGGGCACGACCAGGGCGTTGACCCCGGTCTTTTCAAACCAGGGGTTGTAGATCATCGGCGACTTGAAGCTGTGCGTCGGGTAGCCGATGTGGGCGATGAGTTCGGTGTGGCCGTTGATCATGGGACTGCTTTCAGAAAAGAACTGCGGTGCTGCGCGGCTCAGGAGGCAAACTCTTCGGAAAACACCTCGCTGGTGCCCTGCGCGTTGTAGCGTGCGCCGACCACCTGCTCGTGGCGCAGCGCGGCGCTGGCCCGTGCGATCAGCCCGGGCGGGATCGTCAGGCCGAGTGCGGCCTGGTTCTCCCGCAGGTGTTCAGCGCGCTGCGTGCCGGGGATGGCGTGCACGTGCGTCCCCTGCGCCAGCACCCAGGCCAGCGCCAGTTGCGCCAGCGAGCAGCCGGCCTCGTCGGCCAGCGCCTGCAGGGCAGGCAGCAGGCGCAGGTTGGCGGCGTAGGCGTCCGGGGCAAAGCGGGGCATGTGGCGGCGGATGTCGCCTGCGGCCAGATCGTCCACCTGGCGCAGGCGGCCGGTCAGGAAACCCCGGCCCAGCGGGCTGAAAGCGACCAGCGCCACGCCCAGTTCGCGGGTGGCGTCCAGCAGCGCGATTTCGGGGTTGCGCGTCCACAGCGAGAACTCGTTCTGGATGGCGGTGATGGGCGCCTCGGCGTGCGCCTGGCGCAGCAGCGCCACCGACACCTCCGACAGGCCGATGCCGCCGATTTTGCCCTCGGCCTGCAGCCGGGCCAGTTCGCCCACGCTCTCGGCGATGGGCACGCGCGGGTCGTGCCGGTGCAGGTAGTACAGGTCGATGTGATCGGTCTGCAGGCGGCGCAGCGAAGCCTCGCACTGCGCGCGCAAGGTGGCGGGGCGGCCGTCGATGACGCGCACCAGGCGCCCGCTACCTTCCACATCCACGCCGCCCATGCCGCATTTGCTGGCCAGGAAAAAGCGCTGGCGCTCGCCGCGCAGCGCCTGGCCGACCAGCGTTTCGCTGGCGCCAAAGCCGTAGAGCGTGGCCGTGTCGAAGTGATCCACGCCCAGATCCAGCGCCTGGCGGATCAGCGCGCGGGCCTGCTCGTCGGGCAGGGCGGCGCCGTAGGCGTGGCAGACGTTCATGCAGCCCAGGCCGATGGCCTGGACACGGGCGCGGCCCAGAGGGCGGGGAGAAGACAGCGAAGAAGGCTGGGAAGAATCCGTCATGCATAAGCTCCAGGGTGAGTGCCGGGGTGAGTGCCGCGAAGGGCGCGCAGGCCGGGCGGCAGCGTCAGCGGCGCGCTGCGGTGCAGCACCTCGTGGACCAGCCACAGTGTGCTGGCGCGGGCGCGCTCGGCCACGGTATCCAGCGGCAACTGCTGGTAATCGTCGTTAAAAACCTCGTAACTGTAATCGCCCGCGTAGCCGATGGCGTCCAGCTTGAGCACCAGTTGCGCCAGCGCCTCGCTGTGCACGCCTTCGCCGGGAAAGACGCGGAAGGTGCGCGCTGTCTGCATGCGGTCCTCAAAGGTGGGCGTGTCCTGCCACATGAAATCCGACAGCTGGACGAGGAAGATTTTGTCGGGGTCGATCTGCTCCAGCGCGTCCAGGGGCGTTTCGCTGGCGAAGATGTGGAAGGAATCGATGCCTATGCCCAGGTTGGGCGCGTTGGCACGCTCGACCAGGTCCCAGGCCTGGGTGAATTCGTTGACGTGACGTCCCCAGGAGAGCGCCTCGTAGGCGACGCGGATGCCCAGCGGCAGCGCCATCATGGCCAGCTTGTGCAGATCGCGGGCGAGCTTGTCCGGATCGCTGCTGGCGTGGCGCGAGGTGGACGAGCAGGCCAGCAGCACGCGGCTGCCCAGCGCGGCGCACATCTGCAGCATGCTCTGCGCGATATCCACCTTGTAGTGGTGCAGGTGATCGGACAGGCCTTCGAAATCGCGCAGCACCTGAAAGCCCGTCGGACGCAGGCCACTGGCGCGCACGGCGGCCACGGCCGCATCGACGCCGCCTGGGTGTCCGACCAGATCGCGCGCCGACAACATCACCTGGCTGAATCCGGCGCGCTGCATGGCTGCCAGCCGGGCCTCCAGCGGTCCGGCCAGGGTGATGGTGTCCATGCCAAAGCCGTCCAGGCGCTTCATGACACGCTCCATTCGGGGCGGCGCACCAGCTCGAAGGCCACCCCACCCAGCTCGCCGCGCGTGAGGGCTCCGTGGGCGCCGGTCTCGCCCTGGCGCAGCCCGGCGGCTTCGACAAAGCGCACGCCGCGCGCCTGCAGCGCCTGCACGGCGCCAGAAACGTCGTGCGTGCCAAGGCCGATGCGCTGCAGGTATTCGCTGCTGGGCGTGATCGCGTCGCCCCAGGTTTCGGGCTCGATAAGCTGCCAGAAAAAGCGGTGGCAGGGGCTGCGCAGCACCCGGCCCTTGGGCAGGATGCCAAAGCGTTCGTCGTCCGGCAGCGGCGTGAAGCCCAGCAGGTGGCCGTACCAGGCCTGCCAGTCGCTGGCGCGATCCAGGCCGACGTACTGCACCAGGCCGAAATAATCCATGCCCGCGATCGCCGGGGGGTGCGTGTCCACGCCCGGAATCGGGACGAAATCGATGTCGAAAATGGAGAAATCCCGCCAGCGGTCCACCCAGTAAAAGCGGCTGCCGCCGGGGCCCTGGATGGCCGGAATGTGCAGCTCCATGCCGCGCGCGTGGCTGGGCACGTCCCAGGCGCCGAGATCCAGGCAGTGGGCGTGGGCGCGCTGGGCGTCCTGCACGCGAAAGGCCACCGCCGATAGCACGGGCTGGCTGTCGCGCGCAGCGACCACGCGGCTGTCGTCGGGGCTGGCGTTGACGACCAGATTCATGCCGCCCTGGCGGTAGAGCGTCACCTCGCGCGAGCGGTGGCGGGCGACCGGGCAGAAGCCCATGGCCTCCAGCACCTGGCCCAGCGCCTGCGGGCGGTGGGTGGCGTATTCGACGAACTCGATGCCGTCCATGCCCAGGGGGTTGGGCGGGCTGGGAATGTCCTCGCGGACCATGGGCTGATCGCTCATTGCGCTCTCCTGCAAGTCATGGGTGCATCCTGGCACGGGGTGGCCGGGAGGATGGGTGGACGGAAAGACCGGCTTGGGGGTCTTGTCCGCTCAGGCGCCCAGCTGCTGCTCCAGCCCGTGCAGCACGCGGTAGCAGGGCAGCACCTGCGCCAGGCTGGCATTGGGCTCGCGGCCTTCGCGGATGGCGGCGAAGAACTCGCGGTCCTGCAGCTCGATGCCGTTCATGCTGACGGCCACGGGGCTGACGTCAATTTTCTCGTCCTTGCCGGTGTACAGGTCGTCGTAGCGCGCGAGGTAGGTCGCGGTGTCGCCGATGTAGCGGAAGAAAGTGCCCAGCGGGCCGTCGTTGTTGAAGGACAGGCTCAGCGTGCAGATCGCGCCGTTTTCGGCTTTCAGCTGCAGGCTCATGTCCATGGCGATGCCCAGCGTGGGGTGGATCGGGCCCTGGAGGGCGTTGGCCTTCACAATGGGCGAGCCAGACTGGTAAGCGAACAGGTCAACCGTGTGCGCGGCGTGGTGCCACAGCAGGTGGTCGGTCCAGGAGCGCGGTTGGCCCAGCGCGTTCATGTTGCTGCGCCGGAAGAAATAGGTCTGCACATCCATCTGCTGGATGCTGAACTCGCCCGCCGTGATCCGCTGGTGCACGTACTGGTGGCTGGGATTGAAGCGGCGCGTGTGCCCGCACATGGCCACGAGGCCGGTTTTGCGCTGCAGGTCCAGCAGCGCCTCGCCCTCGGCCAGCACGTCGCACAGCGGGATCTCGACCTGCACGTGCTTGCCCGCTTCCAGGCAGGCATTGGCCTGCGCGGCGTGCATCTGCGTGGGCGTGCACAGGATGACGGCATCAACTTCCTTCAGCGCCAGGCTGTCGGCCAGTTCGGTGCTGACGTGGGCGATGCCGTACTGGTCGGCCACCTGGCGCGTCTTGTCCAGATCGCGGCTGACGAGCGAGACCACCTCGACGCCCTCGATGTTCCTGATGCCGTCCAGATGCTTGATGCCGAAGGCGCCAGCGCCAGCGAGTGCGACTTTGATTGTCATGGGGAATCCTTATGCGTTTTCCAGAATGAGGTGGCCCACCGCCGTGTTGCTGGCAGGCACATGGTAGAAGCGGTGCGCGACGCGCGGCGGGCGGCCGCTGCCCGCAACGTCGCTCATGGCGCCGCGCGCGATCAGCCACATCACCAGTTCGATCCCTTCGCTGCCGGCCTCGCGCACGTAATCAATGTGCGGTGTGGCGGCGCAGGCGGCCGGATCGGCGATCATCTGGTCCAGCCAGGCGTTGTCCCACTCGCGGTTGATCAGCCCGGCGCGCGCGCCCTGCAGCTGGTGGCTCATGCCGCCCGTGCCCCAGATCTGCACGTTCAGGTCTTCGTCAAAGCTCTCGACGGCGCGGCGGATGGCCTGGCCGAGCTGGAAGCAGCGCTGGCCCGAGGGCACGGGGTACTGCACCACGTTGACGTGAAAAGGGATGACCGGACAGGGCCAGGCGCCGTGCACCGGATCCTGCTCGCCGCACATCAGCGACAGCGGCACGGTCAGGCCGTGATCGACATCCATCCTGTTGACCAGGGTCAGATCAAAATCCTGCTGGATGACGCTTTGCGCGATGTGGCTGGCCAGCTCCGGGTGGCCCTGGACCACGGGCACCGGCCGCGCGCCCCAGCCCTCGTCGGCGGGATTGAACTGCGCGCCCGTGCCCAGCGCGAAGGTGGGGATCAGGTCCAGGCTGAAGGCCGTGGCGTGGTCGTTGTAGACCAGAAAGATCACGTCCGGGCGATTGTCCCTGAGCCATCGGCGCGAAAAATCATAGCCCGCGAACAGCGGCTTCCAGTAATCCTCCCCGGTTTTCTGGAGATCCATGGCCACGCCGATGGCGGGCACGTGCGAGGTGTAAACGGATGCGGTGATGCGGGCCATGTCAATCCTTTGTGTGTCCGGCCTGGCCTTGCGGCTGGCGGTGGGGCTGGGCGTCGCCGTCCTCGCCCAGGTAGCGGTTGCCTTCGATGGAGCGGCCGCCCGACACCATCATGTGGCGGTATTTCTGCTCGCTCATGCCGGTCATGGACCCGGCCATCTGCTGGAAGGACAGGCCGTCGGTGGCGCCGATGCGCGCCAGGAAGTAGATGTTGCCGCCCTGCGCCATGCAGGCGTTCAGGTCACGCGCCAGCACGGCGGCTTTCTGCGCCTCGGTCATCGGCCACTCATCCAGGTAGGCGCGCTCGTCGGCCTTGAAGCGGGCGCGGTTCTCCGCCTTCATCAGGCTGGTGCAGAACTGGTTGAGCCAATACCCTTTGCGCGATTGCTCCGCGTCGAAAATCGTGGTGCCAGGAATGTCCTGATAGGGTTTGTCCAGGGCCATGGTCATGCCTCCTCGGGCCAGTACAGCCGCATCGGGTTATCGACCAGCAGCTTGCGCTGAAGTTCGGGCGTCGGTGCGATGTGGGGGATGAAATCGACCAGCAGGCCGTCGTCGGGCATGTGGTCCTTGAGGTTGGGGTGGGGCCAGTCGGTGCCCCACAGCACGCGGTCGGGGAACTCTTCCACCACGCGGCGCGCGAAAGGCACGACATCGGCGTAGGCGCTGCGCTCACCGTCCAGCGCCTTCGGTCCGGTGACCGACAGGCGTTCGGGGCAGCTGACCTTGCTCCAGACGTTGGGGTGCTCGCGCATGAATTTCAGGAAGAGCCCGAACTGCGGCCCGTCCACCGGCAGGCTGACGTCGGGGCGGCCCATGTGGTCCACGACGACGGTGGTCGGCAGTGCGGTGAAGAAATCCCACAGCTCGGGCAGATCGACCGCCTCGAAGTAGATCACCACGTGCCAGCCCAGCGGTTTGATGCGCGCGGCGATCTCCAGCAGCTCGTCTCTGGGCGTGAAATCGACCAGGCGCTTGACGAAGTTGAAGCGCACGCCGCGCACCCCGGCCTCGTGCAGCGCCTGCAGTTCGGCATCGCTGATGCTGCGCCGGACGGTGGCCACGCCGCGCGCATGGCCACCGCTGTGCTGCAGCGCATCGACCATGGCGCGGTTGTCGGCGCCATGGCAGGTGGCCTGCACGACGACGTTGCGCGCAAAGCCCAGATGGTCGCGCAGCGCAAAGAGCTGCGCCTTGCTGGCGTCGCAGGGCGTGTACTTGCGCTCGGGCGCGTAGGGGAACTCGGCGCCGGGGCCAAAAACGTGGCAGTGCGCATCCACCGCCCCGGCCGGCAGCCGGAACGCCGGCTGGCTCGGGCCCGCGTACCAGTCCAGCCAGCCGGGGGTTTTGGTGCAATCGCCTGAGGTGGGTTTGTTCATGGTGCAGTTCTTGAATAATCTGGGGTCGGCTCAGCGCATCGCGCCACGGGTTTCTGGCGTGAACGCCAGGGCCAGCAGGTAAAGCAGGGCGATGACGGCGGTCACGCCCACCAGCGTCGCAGCCAGGCCGGTGGCCTGCGCCGACAGCAGCGAGACCAGCACCGGCGTGGCTCCGCCCAGCGAGAAGCCGATGTTCCAGGACACCGCCGTCCCGGTTGATCGGATGGCGGTGGGAAACAGCTCATTGAGCACGATCAGCAGCGGGGCGTAAGCCAGCGTGCCCAGCGCACTGAGCGCTACGGCCAGCCAGGCGATCTCGGCTGTGGATGTTGCCCCACCCAGCGCACGGTAGAGCAGTGGAATGCCCACCAGGCTGATCAGCCCGTAGATCGCCATGGCCTTGCGGCGGCCGATCAGATCGGTGATCCAGCCCGCCAGCACGGAGCTGGTCATCACGGCAAAGGCGCAGGCGCTCAGGATCAGGCCGGTCTCCTGCGCGGGCAGATGGCTGACCAGGCGCAGGAAGCTGGGCAGATAGCCCGAGGTCAGATAAGACAGCGCGCCGCCCGCAAACGTCAGTGCGATGCCAATCGCGGCGGCGCGCCGGTTGCCGGGCTCCAGCAGGCGCCGGGCGGGCGGTTTTTCGCGCTTCACCGGCGCGGCGGCCTTGTGCTGCTGCAGCGAAGCCCACAGCGGCGATTCCTGCAGCTGCGTAAAGACCAGCAGGCCCAGCACCGAACTGAGCAGACCGCTGAAGAACATCACGCGCCAGCCCCACTCGTCGAAAGCCGGACCGGGGAAGAGCGTGCTGGCCAGCAGAAAGACCAGAGAGGCCATCAGCTTGCCGACGCCGGAGCCCCCGCCCGAAATGATGCCCGAGGCCAGACCGCGCCAGCGCGGCGCGATCGATTCCGTGCCCAGCGTGTGCGTCGAAGCGACCATGCCGCCCATGAACACGCCCTGGATCAGGCGCAAGGCCAGAAACAGCAGCGGCGCCAGCACGCCGACCTGCTGCAGCGTCGGCAGCGCGCCCATCAGCGCGGTGCTGGTGCCCACGCCCACCGAGGCAATGACCATGGCGCGTTTGCGTCCGTGCGTATCGGCCAGCGGGCCGAACAGCATGCCGCCGACCGGACGCATCAGCAGCGTGGCCGTGAACGAAGCGTAGACCGCTGCCAGCGACAGCATGGGCACATCCGAAGGAAAAAACAGGCGCGCCAGCACCGGTGCCACATACAGCAGGATGAAAAGATCAAACAGATCGAATGCCCAGCCCAGGCAGGAAAAGCCCACGGCCAGCATGGCCTGACGCTGGGGCAGCGGCGGCGCAGCAGCGCTGCCGTGTCCAGTGATGGTGGTGGCAGTCATCGCCGTGCCCTCAACCGACATACCGCAAACCCGCAGCCGCCAGCGGTTCGCGCATTTTGTACATGTCCAGGCCCAGCACGCCGCTGGCCAGTCTGGCGCGTTTTTCGCCCTCGAAGCTTTCGCGCCTGACGGAGGCCTCCAGCGCGGCGGCGGCCATGGCGCGGGGCACGCAGACCACGCCGTCGTCGTCGGCGACGATGACATCGCCCGGCGTGACAAAGGCCCCGGCGCAGACCACGGGAATGTTGACGCTGCCCAGCGTCGCCTTGATCGTGCCTTTGCTGGAAATGGCGCGGGACCAGACCGGAAAGTTCATCTGCTGCAGGGTTTTCACGTCGCGCACGCCCGCGTCGATGATCAGGGCGCGGGCGCCGCGCGCCTGGAAGCTGGTGGCCAGCAGATCGCCGAAATAGCCGTCGGTGCAATCGGCGGTGACGGCGGCGACGACCACATCACCGGGCTGGATCTGTTCGGCGGCCACGTGCATCATCCAGTTGTCGCCGGGCTGCAGCAGCACCGTCACGGCCGTGCCGCTGACTTGGCAGCCGGGGTAGATCGGGCGCATATAGGGCTTCATCAGGCCGACGCGGCCCAGGGCCTCGTGGACGGTGGCGGAACCGAATCCGGCCAGTTCGTCGCTGACGGATTTTTCGGTGCGGGTGATGTTGCGGTAAACCACGCCAAGTTCGTACATGTCAGTCTCCTGTGTCAGTGCGGGCTCAGAGGCCCCGGGCGGCGAGGCGCGCATCCAGGCGCGGGAAAACGCGGCGCGCGTTGCCTTCAAACACCTGGTGGCGCTGGGCCTCGGTCAGGTGGGGTGTGGCGGCCACGTAGCGTCTGGTGTCGTCAAAATAGTGGCCGGTCTCGGGGTCGATGCCGCGCACGGCGCCGATCATTTCGCTGGCGAACAGGATGTTGTCCACCGGGATCACCCGGGTCAGCAGATCAATGCCGGGCTGGTGATAGACGCAGGTGTCGAAGAAGATGTTGTTGAGCAGGTGGTCCTGCAGCAGCGGTTTTTTCAGCTCCTGCGCCAGACCCCGGAAGCGGCCCCAGTGGTAGGGCACCGCGCCGCCGCCGTGCGGGATCAGGAAGCGCAGCGTCGGGAAATCCTTGAACAGGTCGCTGGTCAGGCACTGCATGAAGGCCGTGGTGTCGGCGTTGAGGTAGTGCGCGCCCGTGGTGTGGAAGCAGGCGTTGCAGCTGGTGCTGACGTGAATCATCGCCGGGATGTCGTACTCGACCATCTTTTCGTAGATCGGGTACCAGTGGCGGTCGGACAGCGGCGGGCTGGTCCAGTGGCCGCCGGACGGGTCCGGGTTCAGGTTGATGCCGACGTTGCCGTACTGCTCCACGCACTTCACCAGTTCGGGGATGCAGGTGGCCGGATCGACGCCCGGGCTTTGCGGCAGCATCGCGGCGGGCACGAAGTGATCGGGGAAGAGCTGGCTGACGCGGTAGCACAGCTCGTTGCAGATCGCCGCCCAGGTGCTGCTGGTGGAGAAATCGCCCACGTGGTGCGCCATGAAGCTGGCGCGCGGGCTGAAGATCGTGAGGTCGCTGCCGCGCTCGCGCATCAGGCGCAGCTGGTTGGTCTCGATGGTTTCGCGGATGTCGTCGTCGCTGATTTTCAGCTCGGACGCTTTCGGCGCCCGCGAGGGGTCACTCAAAGCGGCGACCTGCAGATCGCGCCAGGCGCCCAGCGCCGCCGGGGCCGTGGTGTAGTGGCCATGCACATCGATGATCAAGGGTGTGTTGCGGCTCATGGGGGTCCTTGCAGGAGGTGTGGGTGGCGGCGGGTGGGGCCAGCGGCGTGTCATGGCCCCTATTTTTCCCGCCGGGTGGACGCTTGCCCAGACCTTGGGCGCTCTAGCAGTTATGCCAAAGCGCTATGCAGTGGGTCGGGGTATGCCTGTTGTTCGATGAGGGCCGGTGGATTTACCCACCAAAGGTCCGTACAGGCGGTTGATGATGAAGACTTTCATGCCCACGGGCGGGTGAACCAGGCCGATCTCGACCACCATCAGCGCCGGGATGCCGTGAGTTGGCGGGCGGGGGTCATGGTGAGTCTCCTTGGGTTTTCAGATCAGAAAAGAGTCCGTGCAGGTCAGGCCTCACAGGCCCAGTCCGACGTAGTTTTCAGCCAGCACGGTCTGCGCCGCGTCCGAGTTCATCAGGTAGGCCAGTTCGGCGTCCTGCATTTTTTCGTCAAAGCCAACCGCTTCGCCGTTGAAGCGGTGCATCAGGCTGGTGAACCACCAGCTGAAGCGTTCAGCCTTCCAGATGCGGGCCAGCGCGCGGGTCGAGTAGTGCGCCAGCTCGTCCTCCTGCCCGCTGCGGGCAAAGCCCGCGATGGCCTCAAACAGGTAGCCGACGTCGGAAGCGGCCAGGTTCAGGCCTTTGGCCCCGGTGGGCGGAACGATGTGGGCGGCGTCTCCGGCCAGAAAGAGGCGGCCAAAGCGCAGCGGTTCGGCGACAAAGCTGCGCAGGGGCGCGATGCTTTTCTCGATCGAGGGCCCAGTCACCAGAGCCGCGGCAGCCTGCGGGTCCAGGCGGCGGCGCAGTTCGGCCCAGAAGGCGTCGTCGCTCCAGGCGTCCGGGCTGTCGGCCAGGCTGCACTGCAGGTAGTAGCGGCTGCGCGTGCGGCTGCGCATGCTGCACAGGGCAAAGCCACGCGCGTGGCGCACGTAAATCAGTTCGTCATCGACCGGCGGTACGTCGGCCAGCACGCCCAGCCAGCCAAAGGGATAGACCTTTTCGTACTGCTGGATGGCGGTCGCAGGCACGCTGGCGCGGCAGACGCCGTGAAAACCGTCGCAGCCCGCGATGATGTCGCAGGCCAGTTCGTGCGTCTGACCGTCCTTCTCAAAGCGCACGCGCGGGTGGGGGCTGTCGAAATCCAGCGGTGTCACGTTGCTGGCCTCGTACACCGTGGGCAGACCCGTAGCAGCGCGGGCCGCCATCAGGTCGCGGGTGATTTCGGTCTGGCCGTAGACGATGACCGATTGGCCGCCCGTGCGCTCGCTCAGGTCGATGCGCTGGCGCTGGCCGTCCACGCACAGCGAAAAGCCGTGGTGGATCAGGCCTTCGCGGTGCATGCGTTCAGCGACACCGGCCTGGGCGAGCTGGTCGGCCGTGGTCTGCTCGATCACTCCGGCGCGGATGCGCGACAGCACGTAATCGGGGCTGCGCTGCTCAAGGATGACCGCGTCGATGCCGGCGCGGTGCAGCAGCTGGCCCAGCAGAAGGCCAGCAGGGCCGGCGCCAATAATGGCCACTTGCGTGCGGGTGGGAAGGCTCATGGGGCGTCCTTGTCGGGGTGAAAAATCACGCGGCGTCCATCCCCTGGCGCCGCTTCGCTTCCGCCGTGCCCGGCGCGGCCATGAAGGCCAGCACCTCGCGGCCCAGTGCAGCGTGCGGGCTGTGACGCGCCATAGCGCCGCCAAACACGGTGGTGATCTGGGCGTCGGGCGGCAGATCGGCCAGGGTCAGGCCCTCCAGATGGATCAGCTCGGCGCGTTGCTGAAAGCCCAGGCTGACCTCGCCGCGCGCGACCAGCTCGCCCACCGGCGTGCCGGGCGGCGCGGTGACCAGGCGCGGCTGAATCTCGTCCAGGAGGCCCCAGCGCGCAAAAAGCTGCGTCAGCGCCGCGCCGCTGGGCCCGGTGGACACGCCGACGCTGGGCGCGGCACGCACGGCTTCGCGCAGCGTGGCGGCGCTGTCCAGGCGGGGCAGGGGAGCGCCCGCCGCAACCGCCACGACCACGCCGGAGCGCGCCAGATCAACGCGGCTGCCCGGCAGCAGATGACCGCTGGCGTCCAGGCGCTCCAGCGCGTCGCTGGCCAGGAAGATCAGGTCAAACGCCTCGCCCGCTACCACGCGCCGCGCGGCTTCAACGCCACCGACCGATTCAATCTGCAGCGCCACGCCGCCCACCGTGCCCCAGGCGCGGGCCAGATCGGCCAGCAGCCGCCGGGTGGCCATGGAGGAAATGCCGCGCAGTGCAGCCGGGATTTCGGATGTTTTCATGCAGCCCATTGTTCCTGCGCACCCCGGGGCTGAACAGACCACCGGGGCTCTAGCAGTTATGCCGAAGCGTTATACTGAGTTCAGGGCTATGCCGATAAGGGTTTTTACGGATGGACATCAAGCAGCTGGAATACTTCGTTCGAGTCGCCGAACTGGGCAGCTTCACCCGTGCTTCGCAGGCGCTGGGCGTGGCGCAGCCTGCGCTCAGCCGCCAGATTCGCCTGCTGGAGGTTGAACTGCGTCAGAACCTGCTCACCCGCAACGGGCGCGGCGCGCTGCCCACCGAGGCCGGTCAGCTGCTGCTGGAGCACGGGCGCGGCATCCTGCACCAGATGGCGCTGGCACGCGAAGAGCTGGGCCGTGCGCGGGGCGCGCTGGCCGGACACGCGGCGATCAGCCTGCCGCCCAGCCTGTCGCGCCTGGTCACGGTGCCGCTGACGCGCGCGCTGCGCCAGGCCATGCCCGATGCGCAGTTCAGCCTGAAAGAGGGCTTTTCGGTGCTGATGCTCGATGCGCTACGCATGGGCAGCCTGGACCTGGCGCTGCTTTACAACCCGCCCGAAAGCCCGGAGATCGAACTGCAGCCGATCTATGACGATCCGCTGGTGCTGGTCGCGCACCGGGGTTCGGCGGCGGCGGGCGAGGGGGGCGCGCTGCGCCTGGCACAGGTGGCCGAGCTGCCGCTGGTGCTGCCCAGCCGTCCCAACGCTTTCCGTCTGCTGATCGAGCGCGAAATGGGCCTGATCGGCCGCCGCCCGCAGGTGGTGATGGAGGTCGATGGCCTGAACGGCATCCTGGGCCTGGTCCAGGACGAGCTGGGCGCGGCCGTGCTGCCCGCCTACACGCTGGCGCACTTCGAGGACGCGCAGCAGTTTGTGCTGCGCCCCATCCACGGGCCGCGCCTGATGTGCGAGCTGGTGCTGGCCATGTCCGCCTACCGGCCGCTCACCGCCACGCAGCAGCAGGTCGTCAGCGTGCTGCGTCAGGTGGTTCTGGCCGCGATGCAGCCTTATGGCGCCCTGACCGCTTCCGCGTGATTCGGCCTCAGGTTATTTGTAGATGGCATAGCTGCTATTGCGGCTATCGCATTGTTTGACAATTGAGGCCGCGCTAGATTAGCGGCACTTTCACACAGAACCGGAGACAGACATGTCCACTGCCCCACACCCTGCTGGCGCCCCATCCAGCCAGACCCGCAAAGCCACGGCCAGTGGCTGGATCGGCTCGGTGCTCGAGTATTACGATTTCTTCATCTATGCCACGGCCGCGGCGCTGATCTTCCCGCAGATCTTCTTCCCCAGCACCGACCCCACGGTCGGCATCGTGGCCTCGCTGGCCACTTACGGCGTGGGCTATGTGGCCCGCCCGATTGGCGCCTTCGTGCTGGGCCACTGGGGCGATACCAAAGGGCGCAAGCGCGTGCTGGTGCTGTGCATGTTCCTGATGGGATTTTCGACGCTGGCTGTCGGCCTGTTGCCGACTTACGCGCAGGTCGGCATGCTGGCCCCGGTGCTGCTGGTGCTGTTGCGCCTGATCCAGGGCTTTGCGGTGGCGGGAGAGATCTCGGGCGCCAGTTCGATGATCCTGGAGCACGCGCCGCTGGGCCGTCGCGGCTACTACGCCAGCTTCACGCTGCAGGGCGTGCAGGCCGGACAGATTCTGGCCGCCGCTGTTTTCCTGCCGCTGGCGCACTTTATGCCCGCTGACGCGTTCAACAGCTGGGGCTGGCGCATCCCCTTCCTGCTGAGCTTTGGGGTCATTGTCGTGGGCTATTACATCCGCCGCGAGGTCGAGGAAACCCCTGTGTTCGAGGCCGGGCAGGCCAAGACGGCCTTGCAGCGCGCGCCCATTCCGACGGCGTTTGCCGAAAGTGGCGCCAACATGCTGCGCGTGGCGCTGGGTTCGCTGATGAACGTGATTCCGGTGGTGACGACGGTGTTCGGCGCCGCCTACGCGGTGCAGCCGCAGTACGGCGTGGGCTTTCACAAGGACGTTTACCTGTGGATTCCGGTGCTGGGCAACATCCTGGCCGTGCTGATCATTCCGCACGTTGGGGCGTTGTCCGACCGCATCGGCCGCCGCCTGCCCATGGCGCTGGGCTGCGTGCTGTCGGGGCTGCTGTCCTTCGCCTACCTGTATGCGATCAGCATCGGCAGCGTGCCGCTGGCCATCATCATGTCGCTGCTGATGTGGGGCGTGGTCTACCAGGGCTACAACGCGGTCTTTCCCAGCTTCTACCCCGAGCTGTTTCCGGCGCGCACCCGCGTCACCGCCATGGCCATTTCGCAGAACTTCGGCACCATGCTGACGGCGCTGCTGCCCGCCCTGTTCACCGCGGTCGCTCCTCCGGGATCAACCAGCGTGCCGGTGGTGGTCGGGTCGATCACGCTGGCCATCACCGTGATCTCGGCCCTGGCGATCTGGAGCGCCCGCGAAAACTCGCGCCTGCGCACCGAGGACCTGGGCCAGCCCGATGCCCAGCCGGTGCCCGCAGCTCAGTACGAGGCCAGCCGCCTGGCGGCGCTGGCCATGAAGCGGGCCTGAGCGGATGCCCAGCCCCGGATTGGTGGGGGCGGCCTGCTGACGCTTACAGCAGCCGCGCCCCCAGCGGCACCTCGCCCTCGGGCTGGCACAGACGCACGGCGCCGCTGGCGTCGTGAAAGCCGGTGATCAGGCACTCCGAGCGGATCGGCCCGATCTGGCGTGGCGGAAAATTCACCACCCCCACCACCAGCCGCCCCACCAGATCCTGCGGCGTGTAGTGCACGGTGATCTGCGCGCTGGATTTTTTCACGCCGATCTCCGGGCCGAAATCCACATGCAGGATGTAGGCCGGGCGGCGCGCCTGCGGGAACTCTTCAGCACTCATCACCCGCCCGACGCGTAAGTCCACGGCCAGGAAGTCGTCGAAGGTGATGGGGGCGGGTGGTGTGGGGGAATCAGGCATCACACATCCACCTCCACCGCATCGCCGTGCAGCTCCATCAGTTCGCGGCGGGCCTGCGCTTCGCCCTTGCCCATGAGCTGGGTCAGGATGAGCTGGGTGCTGTCGGGTGTACCGGGTGCCTCGGGGGTGCTTTGTGCTTCTGAGCTGTCGTCCTCGGGGACCCGGGCGATGGCAAGTGCAGCGGGCGCATCCGCATCCAGCGCGATGCGCAGCAGGCGGCGGGTGTCGGGGTTGAGCGTGGTGTCCCACAGCTGGGTGGCGCTCATTTCGCCCAGGCCCTTGAAGCGGCTGATGGACCACACCGCCTTGCTGCCGGGGTGCTCGGCGGGGTCGTTCAGGCCTTCTTTGCGGAGGCGGTCGAGTTCGGACTGCAGCTCGGCGGCGTCCAGCGCGTAGCGTTTGCTGGCCGGTTTTTTGCCGCGCGCGGGCGCGTCCACGCGGAACAGCGGCGGACGCGCCACGTACAGGTGACCGCGCGCGATGAGCTGCGGAAAATGCCGGTAGAACAGCGTCAGCAGCAGCACCTGGATGTGCGAGCCATCGACATCGGCGTCCGACAGGATGCAGACCTTGCCGTAGCGCAGGCCCTCCAGCGCGTCCGGGCCGTCCAGGCGGTGCGGATCGACGCCTATCGCCACGGCGATGTCGTGGATTTCGGTGTTGGCGAAGAGCCGGTCGGCTTCCACCTCCCAGGTGTTGAGCAGCTTGCCGCGCAACGGCAGCACGGCCTGCGTCTCCTTGTTGCGGCCCATTTTGGCGCTGCCGCCCGCGCTGTCCCCCTCGACCAGGAACAGCTCGTTGAAGAGCAGGTCGCGGCTTTCGCAGTCGGTCAGCTTGCCCGGCAGCACGGCAACGCCCGAGCTGCGGCGCTTTTCCACCTTCTGCCCGGCTTTCTGGCGCACCTGCGCCTGGCGGATGACCAGTTCGGCGATGCGCTTGCCATGATCGACATGGCTGCCCAGCCACAGGTCGAACGCCGGTTTGACGAACTGGCTGACCAGGCGCAGCGCATCGCGGCTGGACAGGCGCTCCTTGGTCTGGCCCTGAAACTGCGGGTCCAGCACGCGCGCCGACAGCACGAAGCTGGCGCGGCCAAACACGTCGTCGGGCATCAGCTTGACGCCTTTGGGCAGCAGGCTGTGCAGATCAATGAAGTGGCGGATGGCCTGGAAGAGGCCGTCTTTCAGCCCGGCCTCATGCGTGCCGCCCGCCACGGTGGGGATCAGGTTGACGTAGCTTTCGCGCAGGAGCGCGCCCTCTTCGGTCCAGGCCACGCCCCACTGTACGCCCTCGCCCTCGGCGAAGCTGCTGTCGGCGTCGCCCGCCTCGCGTGCGCTGGTGTGGCGCTCGCCCTCGAAAAGCGGCACCAGCGGCTCGCCCGGCAGCGTCTGCGCCAGATAGTCGCGCAGGCCTTCGCGGTACTGCCAGGCCTGGGTCTGGCGCGGACTTTCCTGGATCAGCTCGACCTTCAGCCCGGCCAGCAGCACCGCCTTGCTGCGCAGCAGGTGAACCAGCTGCGCCAGCGGCAGGGTGGGGCTGTCGAAATAACGCGCATCGGGCCAGACGCGCACCGTCGTGCCCTTGCGCCGCTCCCCCGCCGCGCGCGGCCGCACCTGCAGCGCTTCGGCCACATCACCGCCCGCAAAAGCCAGCGTCGCCACCTGATCGTCGCGGCTGACGCTGACCTGCAGCCGGGTCGAGAGCGCATTGGTCACGCTGACGCCCACGCCGTGCAGGCCGCCCGAAAAGCTGTACGCGCCGCCCGAGCCCTTGTCGAACTTGCCGCCCGCGTGCAGGCGGGTGAAGACGATCTCCAGCACGCTCACGCCCTCGTCGGGGTGCAGGCCGAAGGGAATGCCGCGCCCGTCGTCCTCGACGCTGACCGAGCCATCAAGGTGCAGCGTGACGGCGATGCGCTGGCCATGTCCCGCCAGCGCCTCGTCGGCGGCGTTATCGATCACCTCCTGGATGATGTGCAGCGGATCTTCGGTGCGCGTGTACATGCCGGGCCGCTGCTTGACGGGCTCCAGGCCCTTAAGGACGCGGATGGCGCTTTCGCCGTAATCGCCCGCTGGGGCGCCGGACGTGGATTTTGCGGAGGGGGGAGCAGGGAGGGTCATGCGGGCATTTTATAATCCGGCAATCTGATCGCCCCTTCTTCCTATCTTCCTGCAGGCTTTCCATGAATCGCATCACCGGCAGCATCGTCGCCCTGGTCACCCCTTTCCAGGCCAATGGCCAGGTGGATGCCCCTGCGCTCAAGCGCCTGATCGACTGGCACATTGCCGAGGGCACGTCCTGCCTGGTCATGGTTGGCACCACGGGCGAATCGCCCACGGTCAGCACGCAGGAGCACTGGGACATCATCAAGCTGGCCGTCGATCACGCCGCCGGACGCATCCCCATCATGGCGGGCACGGGCTCCAATTCGACCGCCGAGGCCATCGAGCACTCGAAAGTGGCGAAATCGGTTGGCGCCGACTGCACGCTGTCGGTCGTGCCTTATTACAACAAGCCCAGCCAGGACGGCATTTACGCGCACTACGCGGCGATCGCCGATGCGGTCGACTTGCCCATGGTGCTGTACAACGTGCCGGGCCGCACCGTGGCCGACGTGCAGCACGAGACCGTGCTGCGCCTGGCGCAGATTCCGCAGGTGATCGGCATCAAGGAAGCCACCGGCAACATCGAGCGCGCGCAGTGGCTGATCCGCGAGGCGCCGGAAGATTTCTCCATCTACTCGGGTGACGACGGCACGGCCGTGGCCCTGATGCTGCTGGGCGGGCACGGCAACATCAGCGTCACCGCCAACGTGGCTCCGCGCCGCATGGCCGAGCTGTGCCGCGCCGCGCTGGCGGGCGATGTCGCCCGCGCCCGCGCGCTGCAGCTGCAACTTTTGCCGCTGCACAAGGTCTTGTTCAGTGAGCCCAGCCCGGCGCCGACCAAATGGCTGCTGTCGCGCATGGGCCTGATCCAGGACGTGTCGCGCCTGCCCATCCTCCCGCTCAGTGCGGCTGGCCGCGAGCGCGTGCTGCAGGCCTGTCGCGATGCGGGGCTGGAGCTTCCCGCTGTATCCTGACGTTCTGCCGCTTCTGGCCTCACCCGAATTCTCCCGGCCCCGGCCGGAACACCCCATGCCCCACACTGATCGGACCGCAATGCCCCAGAAACAACCGACCCTGCGCCGCGCCCGCCCCCTGGCGGTTTCCCTGACCGTGATCGCCATGGCGGGGCTGACGGGCTGCTCGTCGATCGGCAAAATGTTTGATGGCGACGAGGTCGACTACCGCAAGCAGTCCGGCAGCGTGGCCGATCTGGTCGTGCCGCCCGACCTCAGCCAGCTCAGCGCCGAGCAGGGCTTTGTGCGCGAGAACACGCCCATCGGCGGCGCCGTCACGCTGGCGGGCCCCGGCGCACAGACGCCCGCAGCGCCGGGCGCGGCCCGCGCCACTCCGGCTGTCACGCCCGCCGTGGTGGGCGATGCCCGCCTGATGGGTCAGGGCAACCTGCAGTGGGTGCAGACTTCGCTGACCCCGGCGCAGACCTGGACGGCGCTGCGCCAGTTCTGGTCGGATGCCGGTTTCGAGCTGGCCGTGGACCAGCCGGCCATCGGCCTGATGGAAACGCAGTGGAAGGAAGACCGTACCAAGATCCCCGAAGATTTCATCCGCCGCAGTATTGGCCGCTTCTTTGACAGCCTGTACTCCACCGGCCAGCGCGACAAGTTTGTCGTGCGCGTCGAGCCCGCGCCGGGTGGTGGCAGCGCCGTTTACCTGACCCACAAGGGCATGCAGGAGGCCGACAACAGCAACATCGTCTCGCAGGCCGATCGCGTGGTCTGGGTGCCTTCGCCGCGCAACCCGCAGATCGAGACCGAATACCTGCGCCGTGTGCTGCTCAAACTGGGCGGCGGCAAAGATGTGCAGCAGGCCCAGCCCGTGCAGTCCGATGACCGCGGCCGCGCGGCGGCCCAGCCGCAGACCCTGCCGTCCGGCCAGTCCGGCGTGGTGCTGAACCAGCCTCCGGCGCAGGCCTGGCGTGTGGTCGGCCTGAACATCGACCGCAGCTTCTGGCAGATGCAGTCGCGCGACGAGGCCCAGGGCACCTACAGCGTCACCCCGCCGGTCGAGGAAAAAGGGTTCCTCTCGGGCCTGTTCAGCAAGGACAAGAGCCTGCTGCCCAAGGGCGCGCAGGCCACTGTCCGCGTCGGGCCCGGCCAGATCGCCAGCCAGGCCGTGGTGACGGTGGACGCGCGCGCCAGCGATGGTTCGCCCGTGTCGCCCGAGCTGCAGCTGCGCCTGCTGCAGGACCTCTTCCCCAAGGAATGATCGCTGCCCCAGCGGGCGCCGCGCAGCCCTGACCCGATCCCCCATGCGCCTTCGGGCGCTTTTTGTTCTTTTGAGACCCACACCATGTCTTCCCATACCAGCCCGGACGCCGCGGCCTCTTTCGCCGCCCACGAAGCCAGCACGCACGGCAGCCACGCGGACAACCCCCTGATCCAGGAGCGCCGCGCCAAGCTGCAGGCCCTGCGCGAGCGCGCGGCGGCCAGCGGCCAGGCGGTGTTTCCCAACGACGTCAAGCCCACGCACCAGGCGGCGGCGCTGCACGCCGAATTCAGCGAGACCGACGCCGTCGCCCTGGAAGAGCAGAAGCGGGGGGTCACCGTCGCCGGGCGGATGATGCTCAAGCGCGTCATGGGCAAGGCGGCGTTTGCCACCGTGCAGGACGCCAGCGGCCAGATCCAGCTTTACATCGCCCGCGATTCGGTCGGCGAAGAGGCGCTGGCCGATTTCAAACACTGGGATCTGGGCGACATCGTGGCCTGCACCGGCCACCTGTTCCGCACGCGCACGGGCGAACTGAGCGTGCACGCCACGTCGCTGCGCCTGCTGACCAAAAACCTGCGCCCGCTGCCCGACAAGTTCCACGGCGTGCACGACGCCGAGCTGAAAGTGCGTCAGCGCTACGTTGATCTGATCACCGACAGCGACACCCGCGAGCGCTTCCGCCGCCGCAGTGCCACGCTGGCGGCCATCCGCCAGTTCATGCTGCAGCACGAGTTCCTGGAGGTCGAAACGCCCATGCTGCACCCGATTCCGGGCGGCGCCAACGCGCGGCCTTTCGTGACGCACCACAACGCGCTGGATCAGGCCATGTTCCTGCGCATCGCGCCCGAGCTGTATCTGAAGCGTCTGGTGGTCGGCGGTTTCGAGCGCGTGTTCGAGATCAACCGCAATTTCCGCAACGAGGGCGTGTCCGTGCGGCACAACCCCGAGTTCACCATGATGGAGTTCTACGCCAGCTACTGGACGCACCGCGACATGATGGATTTCACCGAGCAGATCCTGCGCCACGCCGCGCAGGCGGTGTGCGGCACGGCGCAGCTCAGCTACCAGGGCCGCCCGGTCGATCTGTCGCAGCCCTTCGCGCGGCTGACGATTGCGCAGGCGGTGCGCCAGTATGCGGGCGTGAGCGACGAGCAGGCCACGGACGCCGATCACCTGCGCCAGCGCCTGCAGTCGCGCGGCGTGACGGCGATGGCGCACTGGGGCCTGCCCGAGCTGCAGTTCGCGCTGTTCGAGGAAGTGGTGGAAGAGCAGCTCTGGCAGCCGACCTTCATCATGGATCATCCGGTGGCGGTGTCGCCGCTGGCGCGGGCTTCGGACGCGGATCCGGGCGTGACCGAGCGCTTCGAGCTCTATATCACCGGCCGCGAGATCGCCAACGCCTTCTCCGAGCTCAATGATGCCGAAGAGCAGGCGCGCCGCTTCAACCAGCAGGCGCAGGCCAAGGACGCGGGCGACGAAGAGGCCATGTATTACGACGCCGATTTCATCCGCGCGCTGGAGTACGGCATGCCGCCGACCGCCGGCTGCGGCATTGGCCTGGACCGCCTGGTCATGCTGCTGACCGACGCGGCCAGCATCCGCGACATCATCCTCTTCCCGGCGCTGCGCCACGAGGCTTGACCGCACTCTGCTGACCCTGGAGCAACATCTGGCATGAGTACCCTGTCCATTTTCCTGTCGCTGGGCCTGCTGATGTTTCTGGCCTACCGCGGTTTTTCGGTGCTGCTGCTGGCGCCGCTGATGGCTGCGCTGGCCGTGCTGCTGTCGGGTGACGCGGCGCTGCTGCTGCCGATTTACACCGACACCTTCATGGGAGCGCTGTCGCGCTACCTGATGCAGTTCTTCCCGCTTTTCCTGCTGGGGGCGGTGTTTGGCCAGCTGATGGCCGATTCGGGTGCGGCCCACCGCATTGCGCTGTGGGCCGAGCGCCGTGTGGGTTCGCGCCATGCGGTGCTGACGGTGGTGCTGGCCTGCGGGCTGCTGACCTATGGCGGCGTGTCGCTGTTTGTCGTGGCTTTTGCCATTTTCCCGATCAGCCAGGCGCTGTTCCGCGATGCGGACATCCCCAGGCGCCTGATACCGGCTTCGATCGCGCTGGGCTCGTTCACTTTCACCATGACGGCGCTGCCGGGTACGCCCGCCATCCAGAACGCCATCCCCATCGCGTTTTTCGGGACCAACAGCTTCGCGGCGCCGGGCCTGGGCGTGATCGCCGCGCTGATCATGGGCGGTGGCGGCCTGCTGTGGCTGCAGTCGCGGGTGGCGCGGGCGCGCCGTCTGGGGGAAGGCTATGGCGAAGACAGCCGCGCAGGGGCGGCCATTGCCCCGGGCAGCGAGCCGGACATCTCCACGCTGCAGGCCTTCATTCCCCTGGTGCTGGTGATCGGCGTCAACGCCCTGATGACTTACGCGGTCTTTCCGGCCCTGGACATGGGCTTTATGAAGGCGCGTTTCGCCAGCCTGGATCCGGGCAAGAGCGCGGGCATCTGGTCCATCCTGATCGCGCTGGGCGTGGCCATTGCGTGGCTGCTGCTCGTGCAGGCGCGTCAGCTCAAGGACATGCGCAGCAGCATCAACGCAGGGTGCAGCGGGGCGCTGCTGCCGATTTTCAACACCGCATCCGAAGTCGGTTACGGGGCGGTGATCGCCAGCCTGGCCGGTTTCGCGCTGATCCGTGACGTGGTGCTGAACGTGTCGCCGGGCAACCCGCTGATCTCCGAGGCGGTGGCCATGAATGTGCTGGCCGGCATCACCGGATCGTCTTCGGGGGGCCTGAGCATTGCCCTGCAGGCGCTGGGCTCCGATTATCTGCGCATGGCGCAGGAAGCCGGGATCAGCCCGGAACTGATGCACCGTGTGGCCGTGCTGGCCGCCGGGGGCATGGACACGCTGCCGCATTCGGGCGCGGTCATCACGCTGCTGACCATCTGCGGCCTGACCCACCGCCAGTCCTACGGCAACATCGCCATGGTCACCGTGGCGCTGCCCATGCTGGCACTGGGGGTCGTGATCGCCCTGGGCACGGCGTTTGGCAGTTTCTGATGCGGCCGTTTTGAGCGCTCCGGCCTGCGGCCTGATCGCCGTCCACGTCTGCCCGGGCGCGGTGCGCCTCCTGGAGGGCCTGCCGCAGCAGGCGCCGTCTGAGGGCTATCTGTGGGTGAGCTGCGCGCGCAGCGCTTTTGCCGGTCAGGCGCACGCGCTGCAGGACATGCTGACGCAGGTCTGCGGCGACGATCTGATTGATCTGCACTGGGCGGATCTGTTCAACACCCAGCGGCCCTCGTCGTGCGAGGCCGGGCCGGGCTACCAGCTGCTGATTTTCCGGCGTCTGCAGCCCGGCACAGTGGCCGAGTCCGACCCCACGGCGCTGCGCCACCTCGACACGGAGGCGGTGGGCTTCGCGCTGTTTGACCGTCTGCTGCTGAGCATTCACCCCGACGGCTGTCCCAGCCAGGCGGCGCTGCTGCAGCGTCTGGGCTGCGCCGCAGCGGGCGAGGGCGCGCCGGGGCCGGACGATGACGCCACGCTGCCCTACCGCAGCGACGCCGCGCAGGAGCTGCTGCGCGCGCAGGCCGCTTACGCCCGCGCCCAGGCCTGCGAGATGGACGCTGACCTGCCCGCGGGCCACAGCCCGAACCCGTCCGCGCCGCGCCGCCTGACCGGCAGCGTGCTGCCGCTCAACAGCACCGACCTGATGCTGCGCCTGCTGGGCCACATCGTCGATGGCTTTCTGGACCTGCGCCGCGACCTGACCCACCAGCTGGAGCACTGGCAGGACGAACTGCTGCGCCCGGCCAGCCGCTTCAGCGACTGGGGCGCGCTGCTGCAGTCGCGTCTGGGGCTGCACCGCCTGTACGAGATCTGCGAGGACCAGCAGGCCACGCTGGCCGATTGGCTGCTGCACCTGGAGGGTCTGGCGGTGGACGAATCGGGCGACGACGCCCGCGTGCTGACGGTGCTGAAAGTGCGCAGCCGCGACGTGCAGGAGCACGTCAACCGCGTGGCGCGCCACGTTCAGCGCCTGGAAGCCAACGCCGAAACCACGCTGCAGATGCATTTCAGCGCCCAAGGCAACCGCACCAACGACATCATGCGCACACTGACTGTGCTCACGGCCATATTCCTGCCGCTCAACCTGCTGGCAGGCATTTTTGGCATGAACTTCCACACCATGCCGCTGCTGGACTGGGTGGGCGGTTTCTGGTTCACGCTGGGCAGCATGATCGCGCTGGCCGCCGCCATGGCGGGCTGGTTCTGGCGCAAGCGTTACCTGGAAAGCAGCGGGGCAGTGCGCTGAGGTCAGCCCGCGCGCGATAGCCCGGGTTGAAAGAATTTCATCCGATCTGTCTGAAAACTTTTCAACCACTGCGTTCACTGAGCGTCTGGGAGCGCTGTCCAGAACGCGGCATGACGCTGCCGCGCCATGCGTCGGAAGACGCTTCTGCCTCTGGCATGTCGCTTTGGCAGGCGGCTTGTCACATCGAAAGATAAGTATTTACCCTGGGGTCGTGACATTTGGCACGGGTTTTGTATGGAGAGGAGCGTGCCGCCGGGGATTTCCTCCCCGCGCGGGCGGCCATCCAACCAGGAGACACCCCGTGGAAACCTTTTACGAAGTCATGCGGCGTCAGGGCATATCCCGGCGCAGTTTCATGAAGTACTGCTCGCTGACGGCCACTTCGCTGGGCCTGGGGCCGGCGTTTGTGCCTCAGATCGCGCATGCAATGGAGACCAAGCCGCGCACGCCTGTGCTGTGGCTGCATGGTCTGGAATGCACCTGCTGCACCGAATCCTTCATCCGCTCGGCACACCCGCTGGCCAAGGATGTGGTGCTGTCCATGATCTCGCTCGACTACGATGACACGCTGATGGCCGCCGCCGGTCACCAGGCCGAGGCCATCCTCGAAGAGATCATGACCAAATACAAAGGCCAGTACATCCTGGCCGTGGAAGGCAACCCGCCGCTGAACGAGGATGGCATGTTCTGCATCCAGTCGGGCAAGCCCTTCGTGGAAAAGCTCAAGCGCGTCGCCAAGGACGCCAAAGCCATCATCGCCTGGGGCTCGTGCGCCAGCTGGGGCTGCGTGCAGGCCGCCAAGCCCAACCCGACGCAGGCCACGCCGATTGACAAGGTCATCACCGACAAGCCCATCATCAAGGTGCCGGGCTGCCCGCCCATCGCTGAAGTGATGACCGGCGTGATCACCTACATGCTGACTTTCGACCGCATCCCCGAGATGGACCGCCAGGGCCGTCCCAAGATGTTCTACAGCCAGCGCATTCACGACAAGTGCTATCGCCGCCCGCACTTCGACGCCGGCCAGTTCGTCGAGAAGTTCGACGACGAGTTCGCGCGCAAGGGCTACTGCCTCTACAAGGTCGGCTGCAAGGGCCCGACGACCTACAACGCCTGCTCCACCGTCATGTGGAATGAGGGCGTCAGCTTCCCCATCAAGGCCGGACACGGCTGCATCGGCTGCTCGGAAGACGGCTTCTGGGACAAGGGCTCGTTCTACGACCGCCTGACCACCATCCACCAGTTTGGCGTTGAAGGCACGGCCGACAGCATCGGCGGCAAGGCCGCGCTGGTCGTGGGCGCGGTCACTGCCGCGCACGCCGCAGCCTCGGTGATCAAGCGCGTCAGCAGCAAGGACGCCGCCCCCAGCCAGACTGAAAAGCAAGGACACTGATCATGACCGCCTATTCCACCCAAGGCTTCAACCTGGACGACAGCGGACGCCGCATCGTCGTCGATCCCGTGACCCGCATCGAGGGCCACATGCGCTGCGAGGTCAACCTCGACAGCAACAACGTCATCCGCAATGCGGTCTCCACCGGCACCATGTGGCGCGGTCTGGAGGTGATTCTCAAGGGCCGCGATCCGCGTGACGCGTGGGCCTTTGTCGAGCGCATCTGCGGCGTGTGCACGGGCTGCCACGCGCTGACCTCGGTACGCGCCGTAGAAGACGCGCTGGGCATCCGCATTCCGCACAACGCCCACCTGATCCGCGAGATCATGGCCAAGACGCTGCAGGTCCACGACCACGCGGTGCACTTCTACCATCTGCATGCGCTGGACTGGGTCGATGTCGTGGACTGCCTGAAGGCCGACCCGAAGAAGACCAGCGAACTCCAGCAGATGGTGTCGCCCAGCCACCCGCTCTCCAGCCCCGGCTATTTCCGCGACGTGCAGAACCGCCTGAAGAAGTTTGTCGAATCCGGCCAGCTGGGCCCCTTCGCCAACGGCTACTGGGGCTCCAAGGCCTATGTGCTGCCGCCCGAAGCCAACCTGATGGCCGTGACGCACTACCTTGAAGCGCTGGACATGCAGAAGGAATGGGTCAAGGTCCATGCCATTTTCGGCGGCAAAAACCCGCACCCCAACTACCTGGTGGGCGGCGTGCCCTGCGCCATCAACCTGGACGGCGACATGGCCGCCGGGGCGCCGATCAACATGGAACGCCTGAACTTCGTCAAGCGCCTGATCGACGAGATGGTCGAGTTCAACAACAACGTCTACATCCCGGACGTTCTGGCCATCGGCACCATTTACAAGAACGCGGGCTGGCTGCACGGCGGTGGCCTGTCGGCGACCAATGTGGCCGACTACGGCACTTACGAGAAAGTGCCCTACGACCACGCCACGCAGCAGCTGCCGGGCGGCGTGATCCTGAACGGCAACTGGGACGAGATCCTGCCGATCGATCCGCGCGACCCCGAGCAGGTGCAGGAATTCGTGACCCATAGCTGGTACAAGTACGCTGACGAGACCAAGGGTCTGCACCCCTGGGACGGCGTCACCGAACCCAACTACGCGCTGGGCGCGGGCACCAAGGGCACCAAGACGGCCATCGAGCAGCTGGACGAATCGGCCAAATACAGCTGGATCAAGTCGCCGCGCTGGCGCGGTCACGCGGTCGAAGTCGGTCCGCTGTCGCGCTACATCCTGGGCTATGTACACGCCAGCAAGGGCAACAAGTACTGCCAGCGCGTGAAAGAGCAGGTGGATTACTCGGCCGGGATGATCAACTCCGGCATCCCCAAGGCGCTGGGCCTGCCCGAGACGCAGTTCACGCTCAAGCAGCTGCTGCCCACGACCATTGGCCGCACCCTGGCGCGCGCGCTGGAATCGCAGTACGCCGCTGAAATGATGGTGGACGACTACAACCAGCTCATCGCCAACATCAAGTCGGGCGACCGCGCCACGGCCAACACCGAGAAGTGGGATCCGTCTACCTGGCCCAAAGAGGCCAAGGGCGTGGGCACGGTCGCCGCCCCGCGCGGCATGCTGGGCCACTGGATCCGCATCAAGGATGGCAAGATCGAGAACTACCAGTGCGTGGTGCCCACGACCTGGAACGGCTCGCCGCGCGATCACAAGGGCCAGATCGGCGCCTTCGAGGCGTCGCTGATGAACACGCCCATGGTCAATCCGGAGCAGCCGCTCGAGATCCTGCGCACGCTGCACAGCTTTGATCCCTGCCTGGCCTGCTCGACGCACGTCATGAGCGAAGACGGCCAGGAAATGGCCACCGTCAAGGTCCGCTGACCCTCGGGCACGGGTCTTGCTTGATACTCGGCCGCCGGGTCCGCCCGGCGTCCCGTTCACGAAAAGAGAAGGAATCACCATGTTTGATCTGACATCCCTCACCGCCCGTCGCAGCCTGCGCGGCGCCGCAGTTGCGGCCGGTCTGGCCACGGCAGCGGGCCTGGCCCAGGCCCACACCGGCCACGGCACCCACGGCCTGGAGGCCGGACTTGTTCACCCGCTGGGGCTGGATCACCTGCTGGCCATGGTCGCCGTTGGCGTCTGGTCGGTGTTCGCCTTGCCCGCCAGCAAGGCCTGGCAGGGCCCGGCCACCTTCATGCTGGCGCTGGTCGTCAGCGCGGTGCTGGGCTGGTCGGGCGTGACCATCCCCTTCGTCGAGCACGCCATCAGCCTCAGCGTGGTGCTGTTTGGCGCCATGCTGGTGCTGGCCGCCCGCCCTGAAACCCGCCAGCTGCCCGCAGGTCTGGGCCTGGGCCTGATCGCTGCTGCCGCTTCGCTGCACGGCCTGGCGCATGGCGCCGAAACCCCGGCCACCGGTTTTGTTACCTACGCCATTGGCTTCCTGGTGACCACGGCCGCGCTGCACGCGGGCGGTGTGATGGCCGGTCTGTCGGTGCGCCGCTGGCTGGGCCAGCACACGGGCAAGCTGCTGACGGGTGCGGGCCTGGGCCTGGGCGTTGCGGGCCTGGCGCTGTTCAGCCAGATCTGATCCTGCTGTGACTGGCAGGCCGCCCGGCGGGCGGCCTGCCCAACAACTACCTTAGCGGAGACACGCATCATGAGCAGCACCCCTTTACTCAGCACCGGCAGCACCCCCGAGGAGCAGGAACTGGCCCGCCAGGGCCAGGCCATCCGCTCGGTTTATGTTTACGAAGCGCCCGTGCGCATCTGGCATTGGGTCAACGTTTTCTGCATCGTCACGCTGTGCGTCACGGGCTATTTCATCGGCAGCCCGCTGCCCACCCTGCCGGGTGAGCCCAGCGACCACTTCCTGATGGGCTACATCCGCTTCGCCCACTTCACGTCGGGCTATGTGATGGCGATTGCGCTGCTGGGCCGCATCTACTGGGGCTTTGTCGGCAACCACCATGCCCGCGAGATGTTCAGCATCCCGCTGCACCGCAAGGAATACTGGACCGAGCTGCTGGGCATGATCAAGTGGTACGCCTTCCTGAGCAAGCGTCCGGGCCGCTATGTGGGCCACAACCCGCTCGCGCGTGCGGGCATGCTGCTGGGCTTTTTCGTCTGCGGCCTGTTCATGATCTGTACGGGTTTCGCCCTGTACGGTGAGGGCGCCGGACACGGCAGCTGGGCCAACACGCTGTTTTCCAGCTGGGTGATTCCGCTGTTTGGCCAGTCGCAGGACGTGCACACCTGGCACCATTTCGGCATGTGGGCGATGATCATTTTCATCATCGTGCACATCTACGCTGCCGTGCGCGAGGACATCATGGGTCGCCAGAGCATCATCAGCACCATGGTTTCCGGTTACCGGACTTTCAAGGACTGAACGATGACGCCGGACAGCTCTGACATCACCGTCCTTGGCATTGGCAATGTGCTGTGGGCCGACGAAGGCTTTGGCGTGCGCTGCGTGGAAGCCCTGCAGCAGCGCTACACCTTCGAGCCGCCCATCCAGCTGATCGACGGGGGAACCCAGGGCCTTTACCTGATCCAGTTCGTGCAGTCGGCTCAAAAGCTTCTGATTTTCGACGCCATCGACTACGGCCTGGCGCCCGGAACGCTCAAGGTCATCCGCAACGATGACGTGCCGCGTTTCATGGGCGCCAAGAAAATGAGCCTGCACCAGACTGGCTTCCAGGAGGTGCTGCAGCTGGCGCAGCTCACCGGACACTTCCCGCACGATCTCGTGCTGCTGGGCTGCCAGCCGCAGGAACTGGAAGACTACGGCGGCAGCTTGCGCCCGGTGGTCAAGCAGAGCCTGGAGGTCGCGCTGGGCATGGCCGTGCAGTGGCTGCGCGAGCAGGGCATCACCGTGACGCCGCGCGAGGCCGCACCCAGCGGCCAGGAGGCCGTGACCGTGCCCACGCTGTCCATGACCGCCTACGAATCGGGCCGCCCTGGCGAGGTGGACGCCTGCCGCGTTGGCGACGAACGCTTTTTGATGACCGCGCTGCCCGGCCAGCCCGGCAGTGGAGCCTGACATGTGCATCGGCATTCCCATGCAGGTGCGCGAACTGGCGCCGGGCCGCGCTCTGTGCGTGGGCCGCGGCCAGGAGCGCTGGATCAGCTCCCTGCTGGTCGGTGATCTGGCGCCCGGCGACTGGGTGCTGATGTTTCTGGACAGCGCCCGCGAGGTGATCTCCCCCGGGCGCGCCGCCGAAGTCAACGCCGTGCTGGACCTGGTCGAAGCCTCGATGGCCCCGGCCGGACAAGACCCTCACGCCTGCGCCGATGACGGTGCAGGCTTTATGCTGCCCTCCCGGATGAGCGCGCACGAGCTGGCGCGACTCACCGGGGCCTGATCGACTTTTTTCGGACTGTTTTCCGGATTGGACCGCGCCATGAGCGACACCCCACACCCCCTGTTTGCCCGCCTGGTCACCGAGTGCGGCGCCACCTGGCTGGACAGCGCAGGCCTGGACGCTTTCCTGGCCCAGGGCGGCGAGCAGGTCATCCTGCTGGCGGGCAACCCCGTGCGCTTTCCGGAAGGCCTGGACGTGGCCGTGGTGCTGCCCGAGCTGAACGCCCACTTTGGCGGCCAGTGGCACATGGCCATCGCCACGACCGCCAGCGAGGACGCCATCGCCCGTCGCTATGGCGCCCAGCAGTGGCCCAGCCTGATTTTCCTGCGCGACGGCCAGTACGTTGAAACCGTGGCCGGAATGCTGGATTGGGACGTCTACCTGACCCGCATCGGCGCGCTGCGCCAGCAGGCCGCGCGCCGCGCTCCGGGCATTGGCATCGCCGTGGTGGCGGCTGGCGCAGGGACCAGCGCGAGCGCCTGCGGCCACAACCACTGAAGCCTGTTTCACCGTTTTTGCCCAGGATTTCCCCATGAGCACCCCCACCGGCCGCTTTGACCATCTGCCCGCTTTCCCCATTCCGGTCATCACCGATCTGGGCCCCGGTTCGCACACCGAGGACGAGGAGCTGGACTACATCACCATGCCCCAGGGCATGGCCACCTACCGCGCCCCGCAGCTCCCCGAGCCTGAGGCGCTGGACGGCCACATCCCGGCCATCGAAGCGCTGGAAGCCGTCCGCGCCGCGCTGCACGCCGCAAGCCTTGGCCGGGCCGCTGGCGCGGTGTCGCTGCGCTCGCTGGCCAGACCGGACCTGCAGATCGTCAACCAGGCGCTGGGCGAGGGCGAAGTCAGCGCCCGCATCCTGCCCGACGCCAGCGGCGCGCACACGCAGATCCAGGAATCGGTCTACACCGGCGTCTGGCGCGTCATCCGCTGGCAGGGCGATCAGGTGGTGGACGACTGCGTGGAAGTTGGCGCCGTACCGCCCTCGCTGCTGGAAGCGCTGCAGGCCGATGTCGCCCAGGCGCAGCGCCTGGAGCGCCTGCTGGACACGCCCGCGCCCGACGGTGTGCTCAACGCCACGCCGCTGCTGATCGAAATCCAGGGCCAGTGCCGCGACCGCGCCACGCTGCTTGCCGCCGGACAGACCCCGGCTGCGCACGTCATCAACCTGACGCTGCTGCCGATGACGCCGCTGGACATCGCCTTCCTGGACCACCAGCTGGGCACCGGCCGCATCCTCATCCTGTCGCGCGGTTACGGCAACTGCCGCATCACCAATTCGCTCACGCCCGACACCTGGCGCGTGGTGTACTACAACTCGCAGGAGACGGTGATTCTCAACAGTGTCGAGATCACCGGACTGCCTGAAGTCGTGACCGCCGCGCCCGAAGACCTGGTCGACGCCGAGGCCCGCCTGGCCGACGTGCTGGACTGGATGCGCTCCGCGCAGAGTGGCGCCGTGGAGACCCCGGCATGAGCAGCGGCTTCGAGGGCAGCTACCTGGGCGACGCCGCCCGGCTGCCCGATAACGCGCGCATGGAATGCAAGATCTGCTGGTGGGTCTACGACCCCGCCCAGGGCGACAGCCAGTGGCAGATTCCGGCCGGGACGCCGTTCACGGCGCTGCCCGCGCACTGGCGCTGCCCGAACTGCGACTGCCCGCCCGACCAGTTCATGGTCCTGGGCGACTGACGCGGCGGCGGTTGCATGTCTGCTGCGCCGGGTGTCATGCTGCCGGGCCGTCTGGCCCAGGCCAGGCTGCGCGGTCTGGGCCAGCGCTTCGTGCACATCGCGCAGACGCGCATGGCCGGGCTGCCCATCGTCCACCCGGGCCTGAGCGTGGCGCTGGAAGGTTTTCGCGAACAGGCCTGGGCCGTGGGCAGCTCGCCAGCCAGCCAGCAGGCTCTGGGCTGCACGGGCGTGCTGATCACGCCCTGGACCATGTCGCTGCTGCGCCTGCCGCTGTCGCTGTCTTGCGAGGTGCTGCCCTTGGGCCACAAGGGCGTGCGCCGGGTGGGGCAGGGCGCTGCGGCGCAGGTGTTTGATTTCATTGGCGGTAGCGAAGAAGGCCTGGGGCCTTTCGAGATGTGCTCGCTGTTCTCGCCCATGACCGATTTTGCCGACCAGGCCGCCGCCGTGGCCACCGCCCGTGCGGTGATGGACGCGCTTTTCGTTGCAGCCCTGCCGCCTGCCACCGAGCCTGTTCCTGCTGTGACTGCGCAGGCCGCTGCCGCAGCGCCTGATGCACCGCCTGATGTGTCGCCTCAGCCTGCCCGGCGCTGGTTTCTGCGCGGCGGGGTGGCCTGATGGCCGCTGTGTCCGCTTCATCGGGTCAGTCAGGACTTTCCACGCTGATGGGCGTGCTGCGCCTGCAGCCCGGCCAGACGCCGCCGCTGTCACTGCGCCGACCGGTGCTGCTGGGCGGCTGGCTGCGCCAGTGGCTGGGCGGCGCCGATGCGGCGGGGGTTCCGGCCCGCGTGGGCACCCTGTTTGCCCTGTGCGGCAGCGCCCAGGCCGACACCGCGCAGCGCGCACTGGCCGTGGCGGCTGCGGCGCCCGATGATCTGTCCGCTCTCAGCGCCTTGCAGGGTCCGCAACCAACCGCGATGGCGCGGCGCCTGCGCCTGGCGACGGTGCGCGAGCATCTTCAGCGCTTCTGGATGGACGGCGGGGGCGCCCCCGAGGCCTCTCCAGGTGCGGCCTCTCACGGTGCGGCCTCTCCCGGCGCGGTCTACCCCGGCCTGCCGCACGACATGCTGGCCGCGTCGCCGCTGCCGCGTCTGATGGCGGCATCTGCCAGCGCCGATGCCGATGCCGCGCAGGCCCTGCTGGACCACACCCGCGACTGGATCGACACCGTCTGGCTGGGCCAGAGCGGTGCCCTGGCCGCGACGCTGGCGGCTTTCGATGCTCACGGACCCGCTGGCCTGCCCGGGCTGGACAGGGCCTGGCGCGAGCAGATCGCTGCGCGGCCGCAGGCCCCCGGATCAATCTGGCTGCAGGCGCTGCTGGGGACCGAGAACGCGCAGCGCGCTCAGGCGCTGGCCCACCCTGCCGCGGTGATGCTGCGTGCCGATCGCGAGACCACGCTGCGCCACCTGGCCCTGCGGCTGCGCACGCAGGACGATTTCGCGCAGATGCCCGATATCGACGGCCAGCCGCACGAGTGTGGCCCCTGGCTGCGCCTGGGCGACAGCGCCGTCACGCAGCGCCCGCTGGACGCCTGGACGCGCCTCGTGATGCGCTGGGTTGATTTGGCCCGCCTGCTGGCCCCGGACGGCGCGCACTGGCTGCGCAGCGGCGCCCTGCGCACGGGCGAGCATGAAGGGCTGGCCTGGACCGAAATGGCGCGCGGCGTGCTGCTGCACTGGGCGCAGCTGGAGCCCCAGGCGCCAGACGCTGCGCCGGACACCCCCCGGCGTGTGCGCGATTTCCGCGTGCTGGCGCCGACCGAATGGCACCTGCACCCCGATGGCGCGCTGGCCGCCAGCCTGGCCGGGCTGGAGGCTTCTGAAGCGCGGCGCCGGATCGCGGTTTTCGACCCCTGTGTGCCGCTGGAGAACCCTGATGCATGAAATGAGTCTGGCCGGAGGCATCCTGCAGGTGCTGGAAGACAGCCAGCGGCGCGAGGGTTTTGCCCGCGTCACCGCGCTGCGCCTGGAGGCCGGGGCGCTGTCGGGAGTCGAGGTTCGCGCGCTGCGTTTCGCGCTGGAAAGCCTGCAGCCCGGCAGCCTGTTCGAGGGCGCACGCATCGACATCGACGAGCCGCCCGCGCAGGCCTGGTGCATGCCGTGCAGCGAGTCGGTGGAGATCCGATCGCGGCTGGACGCCTGCCCGCGCTGCGGCAGCCACCAGCTTCAGCCGACCAGCGGCACCGAGCTGCGCGTGGTCGATCTGCGGGTTCAGGATGATTGAGACCCGCCCTGGCGCCGGGTCCGCTAAAGTGCTTGTTCAGTGATTTTTTTGATGTGGGGAGATCGCCATGTGTGTGGTGTGCGGATGCAGTGATGTGACAGGGCAGGGCCAGGCCGGAGCGCCCAAAGGCGTGTCGGTGGATGCGGTGACGGGCGATCTGCACTTTGGCGCCAACGCCGCGCGCGTGTCGGTGCCGGGCATGAGCGCCGAACGCGCCATCGCGCTGGAAGTGAACGTGCTGGACGCCAACAACCGCGTCGCCACGGCCAACCGGGCGCATTTCGAGAGCCACGGCGTCACCGCCTACAACCTGGTCTCCAGCCCCGGATCCGGCAAAACCACGCTGCTGTGCGCCACGATTCTGGCACTGCGCCAGCGCCTGCCCGATCTGCCCGTGGCCGTCATCGAAGGCGACCAGCAGACCAGCAACGATGCCGACCGCATCCGCGCGACCGGCGCCGCCGCCATTCAGGTCAACACCGGCAAGGGCTGTCACCTGGACGCGCCCATGGTCGCCGAAGCCTTCGCGCGCCTGCCGCTGCATGCGCACGGTCATGGCCACGGGCACGATCACAGTCATTCTCACGATCACCACGATCACCACGATCACCACGACCACACCCACGCGCCCGGCGCGCTGCTGATGATCGAAAACGTCGGCAATCTGGTCTGCCCAGCGCTGTGGGATCTGGGCGAAAACGCCAAGGTCGCCATCCTGTCGGTCACCGAGGGCGAGGACAAGCCCCTGAAATACCCCGACATGTTCGCCGCCGCGCAGATCATGGTGCTGAACAAGACCGATCTGCTGCCCCACCTGGATTTTGATGTGGACGCCTGCATCGCCTACGCGCGCCGCGTGAATCCGGCCATCGAGGTGATCCAGCTCTCGGCCCGCACGGGCGAGGGCATGGACGCCTGGCTGGACTGGCTGCTGCGCGCCCGCTGATTCCAGCCCGCGACCTGCCTGTCTATTGACTGTCCATGAACCGTCCATGAACCGCCCATGAACGCGCCGTTTAATCCCACACCGTCAGTTGCCCTGCCTGATGCCTATGCTGCGGGCGTTCAGCGTCTGCCGCTGGCGGCGCCGGTGCGCGTGCTGGCGCTGGGCGCCTTCCTGAAGAACACCGCCTGCTGGCTGGACGGCGATCGCGTGCACTGGCGCCCCAGTGGCCTGCTGGCTGCGGGCGACAGCCATGGCGATCTGCGCGATCCGCAGGCCTGCGCCGCGCTGCAGACCAGCGTGCAGGCGCTGATCGATCTGGCTGATCAGGCCGAACAGACCGGTTTGGCCACCATTCAGGCCGTGGCGCACGACCTGCATCCCGATTTTTTCAGCACCCACTGCGCGCTGGAAGTGGCCGAGCGCCTGGGCGTCCCCGCCGTGGGCGTGGCCCATCATCATGCGCATCTGGGCGTGGTGATGGCCGAGCAGGGCTGGCGGACCCACGAGGGCGATCCCGTGCTGGGCCTGGCGCTGGACGGCGTGGGCCTGGGGCCCGACGGCACGGCCTGGGGCGGCGAAGCGCTGTGCATCGAAGGCGGCCAGATGCGTCGCGTGGGCACGCTGCCCGCGCTGGCCCTGCCGGGCGCCGATGCGGCGGCTGTGGCGCCCTGGCGCTTGCGCCTGAGCGTCGCCCACGCGCTGGGCCTGGACGTGCAGGACGCCAGCCTGCGCGGCGCGATACCGCCCGCGCAGGTGTCGGGCGTGGCCCAGATGCTGGCGCGCGGCCTGAACTGCCCGGCCACCACGGCAGCGGGGCGCTGGTTTGACGCCATGGCCGCGCTGCTCGGTCTGTGCGAGGTGCAGCAGCACGAGGCCCAGGCCGCGCTGGCGCTGCAGTCTGCGGCGCAGGCGGCTGTGGTGGCGGGCGGCGATACGTCCGCTGTCTTGCCGCCCGCTGCCGATCCGGCCAGCGACGACGCCTGGTGGGCGCTGATGCGCCAGGCGCTGGCGCTGGGCCAGACGGCGCGATCCAGGCCCACGGGGTCTGAATCGCTCCAGGCCGAGATCAACACAGCGGCGCTCGCCTTCCACCGCCTGCTGGCGGCGCGGCTGGTGGCCCTGCTGGAGGCCGAGGCGCACAAGCTGTACGGCCCCGGCCCTGGCCCCGTGCGCGTGGCGCTGGGCGGCGGCTGCTTTTTCAATCCCCTGCTGCGCGACGATGTGCTGCAGCAGGGTCAGGCGCGCGGCTGGCGCATGGCCCTGCCGCGTCAGGTGTCCTGCGGCGACGCCGGGCTGGCGCTGGGGCAGGCCTGGGTCGCTGCCGGGCTGCTGGCTTGATCCCCATCCCGATTTTCAGCATTCAGGAGATTCATATGTGTCTGGCCATTCCCGCCCGCGTCGTGGCCCTCCAGGAGGACCAGCAGGCGCTGGTTGACCTGAGCGGCGTGCGCAAAAGCATTTCCATCGCCCTGGTGCCGCAGGCGCAGGTCGACGATTACGTCATCGTCCATGTCGGGCACGCCATCGGCCTGCTCGACCCCGAAGAGGCGCAGCGCACGCTGGCGCTGTTTGCCGAGCTGCCCGCCGGGAGCCCCGCATGAAGTACATGACCGAATTCCGCGACGCCGAACTGGCGCAGCAGCTGGCGCAGCGCATCGCCGCCGAGGCCGATCCGGCGCGCGAGTACCATTTCATGGAGTTCTGCGGCGGCCACACGCACGCCATTTCGCGCTACGGCGTGGCCGACCTGCTGCCGCCCAATGTGCAGATGGTGCACGGGCCAGGCTGCCCGGTCTGCGTGCTGCCCATCGGGCGCATCGATCAGGCCATCCGCCTGGCGCTGGATCACGGCGTCATTCTGTGCGCTTACGGCGACACGCTGCGCGTGCCCGCGTCGGACGGGCTGTCGCTGCTCAAGGCCAAGGCGCAGGGGGCGGATGTGCGCATGGTTTATTCCCCGGCGGACGCGCTGGCGCTGGCGCAGCGTCACCCGGATCGCCAGGTGGTGTTCTTCGCCATCGGCTTCGAGACCACGACCCCGCCCACGGCGCTGGTGCTGAAATCGGCCAAAGCCGCGCAGGTGGACAACTTCAGCGTGCTGTGCTGCCACGTGCTGACGCCTCCGGCCATCGTGCACGTGCTGTCCAGCGAGCAGCACCGCCAGATCGAGCGCGAGGCGGGCGGCGTGCGGCTGGACGGTTTTGTCGGCCCGGCGCACGTCAGCATCATCATCGGGACCGAGCCTTATGACGGTTTCGCGCGTGACCACGCCAAGCCGGTGGTGGTGGCGGGTTTCGAGCCGCTGGACGTGATGCAGGCCATCGCCATGCTGGTGCGCCAGGTCAACGAGGGCCGTCACGAGGTTGAGAACGAATTCACCCGCGCCGTCGTCCCCGGCGGCAACAAGGCGGCGCAGGCGGTGGTGGACGAGGTCTTTACGCTGCGCGACAGCTTCGAGTGGCGCGGCCTGGGCGAAGTGCCCTCCAGCGCGCTGCGCCTGCGCCCCGAATACGCCGCCTGGGACGCCGAGGTGAAGTTCCCCAGCGAATACCGCAGCGTGCCCGACCACAAGCAGTGCGATTGCGGCGCCATCCTGCGCGGCGTCAAAAAGCCGCAGGACTGCAAACTGTTTGGCACCGTGTGCACGCCCGAGACGCCCATGGGCTCGTGCATGGTGTCCAGCGAAGGCGCCTGCGCCGCGCATTATTCCTTCGGCCGCTGGCGCGATATCCCCATCGTCAGCGCCCCCGTCAGCGCCCCGGCCTGATCCACATCCCTCTGGAGACGCGCCCCATGGCGACCCGCAAAAACTACCAGCGTCCGCTGGACCTCCGCACCGGCCGCGTGGACATGAACCACGGCGCGGGCGGCCGTGCCGCGCACCAGCTCATCACCGAGCTGTTTGTCGCTGCCTTTGACAACCCGCTGCTGCGCCAGGGCCACGACGGCACGACGCTGCCCGACGCCAGTGGCCTGGGCCCCGGCCGCTGGGTGCTGGCGACCGATGCGCACGTGATCTCGCCGCTGTTCTTTCCGGGCGGCGATATTGGCTCGCTGTCCGTGCATGGCACCGTGAACGACGTGGCCATGTCGGGCGCGACGCCGATGTACCTCACCGCCAGTTTCATTCTGGAAGAAGGCTATCCGCTGGCCGACCTGCAGCGCATCGCGCAGAGCATGGGCCAGGCCGCGCGCGAGGCGGGCGTGGCCATCGTGGCGGGCGACACCAAGGTGGTCGAGCGCGGCAAGGGCGATGGCGTTTTCATCAGCACCACGGGCCTGGGCTGGCTGCCCCAGGGCATCGCGGCCGACGGCACGCGCGCGCGGCCGGGCGATGTGATCCTGGTCTCGGGCTCGCTGGGCGAGCACGGCGTGGCGATTCTGTCGCAGCGCGAATCGCTGGAGTTCGAGACGCAGATTGTCTCGGATTCGGCCGCTCTCAACGGCCTCGTGGCCACGCTGCTGGCCGCGCTGCCTGACAAAGACAGCCTGCGCGTGCTGCGCGACCCCACGCGCGGTGGCCTGGCCACGACGCTCAACGAGATCGCTGTGCAGTCGGGCGTGGGCATGCACCTGCGCGAAACCGACATCCCCGTGCTGCCGCAGGTCGATGCGGCCTGCGAGCTGCTGGGGCTGGATCCGCTCTATGTCGCCAACGAGGGCAAGATGATCGTCATCGTGGCGCCGCAGGCCCAGGAAGCTGCGCTGGCTGCGCTGCGCGCGCATCCGCTGGGTGCGGGCGCGGTGCGCATCGGCGAGGTCGTCGCTGACGACAGCCATTTCGTGCGCATGACCACGGAGCTGGGCGGCCAGCGCATGGTGGACTGGCTCAGCGGCGAGCAGCTGCCGCGCATCTGCTGAAGGGCGGCATGGACAGCTCTGCCCACACCGGCCTGACCGTGCTCGTCGTGGATGACGAGCGCCAGTCGCAGGCGGCCATGCGCCGCGCGCTGGAGGAGCATTTCGACGTGCTGTGCGCCAGCGACGCGACCCAGGCCCGCGAGGCACTGCAGGCGCACGAGGTCGCGGCGGTGATCTGCGACCAGCGCATGCCCGGCCTGAGCGGGGTGGATTTCCTCAAGGAAGTGCGCGACACCTGGCCGCAGGTGGTGCGTTTCATCATCTCAGGCCACACCGACAGCGAGGACATCATCCGGGGCGTGAACGAGGCCGGCATCTGCCAGTACCTGCTCAAGCCCTGGCGCGCCGCCGATCTGCTGAACAGCGTGATGCAGGCGGTGCAGGCCACCGAGCTGACGCACAGCGTTCAGCGGCTGGACCTCGAACTGCGCAAGGGCACAGGTGGCCTGCGCCGCCAGGTCCAGCGCCGCCAGCAGCAGCTGCAGACGGTGTTTGGCATGGACCGCATCGTGCGCCGGCCGGACAGCCCCATGGACGCGCTGTGCCGCAGCCTGGCGCGCGTGGCCGTGCACGATGTGGCCGTGCTGCTGCTGGGCGAATCGGGCACGGGCAAAGAGCTTCTGGCGCGCGCCATGCACTACGCCAGTCCGCGCCAGACCGGGCCTTTCGTGGCCGAAAACTGCGCCGCGCTGACCGACACCCTGCTGGAGAGCGAACTCTTCGGCCACCGCAAAGGCGCTTTCACCGGCGCGGTCAGCCACCACGCGGGTCTTTTCGAGCGCGCCAACGGCGGTACGCTGTTCCTGGACGAAATCGGGGATACGTCGCCCGCCTTCCAGGTCAAGCTGCTGCGCGTGCTGCAGGAGGGCGAAGTGCGTCCCGTCGGCGCCACCCAGCCCATCTCCGTCGATGTGCGCGTGGTCGCGGCCACCCACCGTCCGCTGCACGACGACGTGCGCGCCGGGCGTTTCCGCGAAGACCTGTTCTACCGTCTGGCCGAGGTGCGTCTGGACGTTCCGCCATTGCGAGACCGGGGCGCAGGCGACATCGCCGCTATCGCCCAGACCCTGCTGCCCGACCTGTGCGCGCACCTGGCGCGTCCGTCGCTGGCTCTCGCTCCCGAGGCGCTGGCCCTGATCCAGCAGCAGCCCTGGCCGGGCAATGTCCGCGAGCTGCGCAACACCCTGCTGCAGGCCGTGCTGGCCTGCGAGGGCACGCGGCTGACGGTGGACTGTTTCGCAGATGTCCTGGGGCCTGTGCGGTCGCTGACGTCGCCCACGCCGCAGCCGCTGTCTCCGCGCGGCCCGCTGGAGGCTGATCTGCCCGGCGCGGAAGACAGCGCAACCCCGCTCACCCCGGTCGCCCCGCTGGATCCGGCCGACTGGGAAGCCCTGGCTGCGCCCTTGCAGTCGGGCGAAACCCTGCAGGACCGCGTCGATGCGGTCGAAAAACGCCTGATCGCCGCCAGCCTGGAGCAGCACCGCTGGAACCGCAGCCGCGTCGCCCAGGAGCTGGGCCTGTCGCGCGTGGGTTTGCGTGGCAAGATGCAGCGTCTGGGGCTGGAGTAGCCCCCCGCAGAATCCCCCTGAGACATCTCCCACCGCCAGAATCCCATGAACCCAGACCCGATCAGCCCCACCCGCAGCACGCGCCCGTCGCCATTGCGCGTGCTGTGGCTGCAGTCGGGTGGCTGCGGCGGCTGCACCATGTCGCTGCTGTGCGCCGATGTGCCGGACCTGAACGGGCATCTGGCGCGCGCGGGCATCGATATGCTCTGGCACCCCAGCCTGTCGCTGGCCAGTGGCGACGAGGTCATCGCGCTGCTGGAGCGCTGCGCCAGCGGCGAGCAGGCGCTTGACGTGCTCTGTGTCGAAGGTGCCGTGGTGCGTGGCCCGAACGGCACGGGCCGCTTCCACCTGCTGGCGGGCACGGGTGTGCCCATGATGGACTGGATCAACCGCCTGGCGAAGCGGGCGCGCTATGTGATGGCGGTGGGCTCGTGCGCGGCTTTTGGCGGCATCAGCGCGCTGGGCCACAACCCCACGCAGTCCTGCGGCCTGCAGTACGACGACGACCAGCCCGGTGGCCTGCTGGGCGCAGGTTTTGTCTCGCAGGCCGGCTGGCCGGTGATCAATGTGGCGGGCTGCCCCACGCATCCCGGCTGGGTCATCGACAGCCTGACCGCGCTGGCCGACGGGGCCTGGACGCCCGCCGATCTGGATCCGCTGGCCCGGCCGCGCTTTTACGCCGACCAGCTGGTCCACCACGGCTGCACGCGCAACGAGTTTTACGAGTTCAAGGCCAGCGCCGAGAAGCCCTCCGACCTCGGCTGCATGATGGAGCACATGGGCTGCAAGGGCACGCAGGCGCACGCCGACTGCAACACCCGGCTGTGGAACGGCGAGGGCAGCTGCACGCGCGGCGGCTACGCCTGCATTTCGTGCACCGAGCCGGGTTTCCAGAATCCCGGGCACGCCTTCCACGCCACGCCCAAGCTGGCGGGCATCCCCATCGGGCTGCCGACCGACATGCCCAAAGCCTGGTTTGTGGCGCTGGCGTCGCTATCCAAAAGCGCCACCCCCGCGCGCGTCAAGGCCAATGCCACGGCCGACCACGTGGTCGCGCCGCCCGTGCTGCGGCGCACGCGGCTGAAAAACCGGGGCGGCTGATGGAGCGCCAGCGTCTGATCGTCGGGCCCTTCAACCGCGTCGAGGGCGACCTGGAAGTGCGTCTGGACGTGGCCGGTGACCGCGTTGAGGCGGCCTGGGTCACCGCGCCCATGTACCGGGGCTTCGAGAACATGCTCGTCGGGCGCGATCCGCTGGACGCGCTGGTCATTGTGCCGCGCATCTGCGGCATTTGTTCGGTGTCGCAGTCGGTGGCGGCGGCGCTGGCGCTGGGCCAGGCGCTGGGCGTGCAGCCCACGGCCAACGGCGATCTCGTCACCCGCCTGATGCTGGCCACCGAGAACCTGGCCGATCACCTGACGCACTTTTACCTGTTCTTCATGCCGGATTTCGCCCGGCCGATTTACGCCAGCCAGCCCTGGTTCGAGGCCGTGTCGCACCGTTTTGCCGCGCACAGCGGCGCTGGAGCGCGGGCGGCGGTGGCGGCGCGCCAGCGCTTTTTCACCGTGCTGGGCCTGCTGGGCGGGCGCTGGCCGCACACGCACAGCATTGGGCCGGGAGGATCGTCGCGCGCGGTCACAGCCGCCGAGCGCCTGCGCCTGCTGGCCACGGTGCGCGAATTCACCGCCTTCGTCGAAGAAACGCTGCTGGGCGACCGCATTGAATCGCTGCTGGCGCTGCAGTCGCAGGCCGATCTGGAACGCTGGCTGCAGGGCCCGGCCCGGCACGGCGATTTCGCCCTGTTCGCGCAGGCCGCGCACAGCCTGGACCTGGCCGGGCAGGGCGTGAGCGGGGCGCAGCTCTACACCCACGGCGCCTGGGGTGGCCTGTGGCCGTCCGGTACCTGCGCCACGGTCAGCGCCCCGGCAAATGCGGCGGACCTGCTGCCCGCGACCGTGCGTTCCGTCGCCGAGCTGGCCCAGGGCGTCACCGAGGACAACCACCACGCCTGGTACGCCGATGGCCAGCACGCGCCCCAGGCCGGGCTGACCCAGCCGCGCGCCGACAAGCCTGGCGCCTACACGTGGAACAAGGCGCCGCGCTGGCACGGTCAGGTGATGGAAACCGGCGCCATCGCCCGCCAGGTGCTCTCGGGCCAGGCGCTGGTCTGCGATGCGGTGTCGCGCAGCGGCGCGAACGTCTGGACGCGTGTGCTGGCCCGGGTGGTCGAACTGGCCCGCGCGCTGCCCCTGATGCAGGAGGCACTTCAGGCCCTGCAGCCCGGTCAGCCCTTCCAGTCGGGGGCGCTCCCCGGTTTTGCGCCGCACGCGCACGGCGTGGGCCTGACCGAAGCCGCCCGCGGCGCTCTGGGCCACTGGCTGACGGTGGAGCAGGGCCGCATCAGCCACTATCAGATCGTCGCGCCCACCAGCTGGAACTTCTCGCCCCGCGACGCGGCAGGCACCCCCGGCGCACTGGAAGCCGCCCTGGTCGGCACCCCAGTGCGCCCCGGCGAGCGCACACCCGTCGCCGTGCAGCACGTGGTGCGGTCGTTTGATCCTTGTATGGTGTGTACGGTGCATTGAGCCGTGAGGAAACGCGATGAACGCACGTACTGAGTTCCAGACCCTGCTGGGTGCGGATGGCCATCCGGCCTTTGTAGTCGTTCCTTATGCGGAGTTTGTGCGGCTGTACGGCTTTGCGCCCGGCACCATTCCCCATGCGGTGGTCAGCGCCGCATTCGCCCAGATCGAGGCGGCCCGACGACCCCGTAAGGTGACGCTGCAGAAAGTGGCCGACGCCCCGGGGCTGTCGCGGGAGCAGCTTCAGACCTGAACCGATCCTCATCGCCCATGATCCCCACCCAAACCCCCCTCATCGACCCCGCCGCCGCGCCGTGGGAGCGCGAAGGCGCGGTGGACGAAGGCATGTGGCTGGATGTGATCCAGCGCATGGACGCGGTGTACTCGCAGCTGGTGCAGGACGAAATCGAGCTTGAGGCCAAGAACGAGCGCCTGCAGGCCAGCCAGCAGTTCATCGTCAGCCTGCTGTCCAGCATGAGCGACGTGCTGCTGGCGGTGGATGCGGCCGGGCGCGTCGAGCAGACCAACACCGCGCTGCACGAGCTGGTCGGGCGCCGCGCCGAGCAGATCGAAGGCCAGCCCGTGCAGGCGCTGCTGGCCCGAGAGCGCGATGCGCAGCGGCTGGAGCAGGTCTTTCAGGCGCTGGGCCAGGCCAGTCTGGACGACACGCCGGGCAGCGCGCCGCGGCCTAGCGTGGCGCTCGAAATTCACCTGCTGGATGCGGCGGGAGGCGAAGTTCCCGTCGATCTGCGCTGCACGCCGCGCACCACGCCCCAGGGCGGTCAGCCGGGTTTTGTGCTGGTCGGGCGTCCGCTGGGTGATCTGCAGCAGGCCTACGCACAGCTGCGCCAGGCGCACGAGGCGTTGCAGCGCACCCAGCAGCAACTGCTGCAGGCCGAGAAAATGGCCTCGCTGGGCCGCCTGGTGGCGGGGGTGGCGCACGAGCTCAACAACCCGATCAGCTTCGTGCTGGGCAATGTCGACGCGCTGCAGCGCTACCACCGCCGCTTGGGCGATTACGTTCGCGCCATGCACAGCGGCGCCGCAGCCGCCGAGCTGGACGCGCTGCGCACCCAGTGGCGCATCGACCATGTGCTGGACGATCTGCCCGATCTGACCGAAGGCCTGGTCGAAGGCGCCGACCGCACCGCCGACATCGTCCAGGGGCTGAAGCGTTTTTCAGCGGTTCAGCCTTCGCAGCGCTGCGTGATCGACGTCCGCCCGGTGATCGAGCAGGCCGCGCAATGGGTCAGCAAGGCCGAATCCAGCCATTTTCAGATTCGCCTGGAGCTGGGCGACGAGCCGCTCTGGGCCGAGGCCAACGACGGCCAGCTGCTGCAGGTGGCGCTCAACCTGATCCAGAACGCGCACGATTCGGCCTGCGGCGTCACACCCGACGAGATCGAACGCAGCCGCGCCCGCGCCGTACCGCCCGCACTGCTGATCCGCAGCCACCGCGACGGCGCTGAGGTGGTGCTGGATTTCCAGGACAACGGCCCCGGCATCCCCAACGATCACCTGCCGCGTATTTTTGACCCCTTCTTCACCACCAAGCCGGTGGGCAAGGGGACCGGCCTGGGGCTGTCGATCAGCTACGGCCTGCTCGAGCAGAACGGGGGACGTCTGATCGCGGGCAACGGGCCTGACGGCGGCGCCTGCCTGAGCATCCGCCTGCCCGCCGTGGCCGAGCGCACCGCCTGAGCTAGACTGGCAGGGCTGCTAACGCTAACAGCACTGCTGATCCACCCCTTTGAAGCGCCGGTCCAGGCGACGCTGCCATGAAATCCCTGCAAGCCCACCACCGCGTCTTCGCGGGCTTTTTTCTTTATTCGTTTTGCCTGGGGGGATTTTTCCCGCGCCTGGCCGAGCTGCAGCGCACCATGGGCGTCACCGAGGGCCAGCTGGGCCTGGGCCTGATCGGTACGGCCATGGGCACGCTGATTTCGCTGACTTTTGGCGGACGCTGGATCGAGCGCCTGGGGCACCGGCGCGTGCTGCTGTGGCTCACGCCCATCGTTCCGGCGTTTTACGCTGTGGCTTCGCACGCCACCGGGCCGCTGGCGCTGTTTCTGTGCCTGCTGCCGGCCGGTCTGCTGATCGGCCTGATCGAGATCGTCGTCAACCTCGAAGCCGACCGGGTCGAGCACCAGGGCGGCGTGCGCATCATGAACCGCGCCCACGCCTTCTGGAGCTTCGGCTTTTTCGGCGCGGGCCTGATCGGCACCCTGGCCGCACGCGTGGGCCTGAGCCCGCAGTGGCACCTGGCGCTGGTTGTGCCGCTGGCGGCTGTGCTGACGATGCTGCTGCTGTCGGGCTTTCAGCCCGCACCGCACCGCGAGGCGCAGGACGCGCCGCCCGAAGCCGCGCATGTGGTGCGGCCTTCGCGCACCATTCTGCTGCTGGTCGCGCTGGTGATGTCGGCCATGGTGATGGAGGGCGCGGGCATCGACTGGTCGGCCATTTACATGCGCGATGTCTTTGGCGCGAGCGCCGTGGTGTCGGGTCTGGCGGTGACGCTGGGGGCCATGTCGCAGGCCCTGGCGCGCTATTTTGCCGACGGCTATGTCGAGCGCTACAGCCCCATCGTCGTGGCGCGCACGCTGCTGGTAACGCTGCTGATCGGCGTGGTGCTGGTGTTTTTCGCCGCCGCGCCCTGGATGGCGCTGCTGGGTTTCGCGCTGATGGGCGTGGGCACCAGCGTGATGTTCCCGCTGGCCATGTCGGCCGCCGCGCAGCTCACCGACAAACCCGCTGCCGTCAACGTCGCGGCGCTGGCGCAGACCTCGTTCGTCAGCTTCCTGCTCGCGCCGCCCCTGCTGGGCTTTGTCGCCCAGCACGCAGGCATCCGCTGGACCTTCGGCATCGGCCTGCCGCTGGTGCTGCTGAGCCTGGCGCTGTCGGGGATTCTGCGGCGGCGGGCTTGAGGGTGCAGACCGACTGACTGCAGCGGGCTACGCAACACATTAAATAGTGCAATGCATCGAAAAATGATTTGTTATGAATTGATTTTGCATTGAACGTCCGTCGCAATCAGGTCTCAAAAGCCGCAAGCCCGCTGAACCCGGGTGAGCCTGGCCCTTCGGGACCGGTCTGGTCTTTTGAACCCCTCTGGAATCACCATGAAAAAAACCCTGTTCGCACTGATCGCTGGTATCGCCCTGACCGGAACGGCGCTGGCCCAGACCGCTATGGCGCCCGCCAAAGATGCCGCTATGACCAAGCCGGCAGCCATGGCCCCGGCTGCGCCAGCCGCTCCGACTGCTGCCCCCAAAGCAGCTCCGTCCAAAATGGCCGCCAAAACGGCTCCGGCCACGGCCCCTGCTGCAGGCGGTGGCGATGGCAAGGTGTGGGTCAACGGCAAGGTCTTCCACTGCGAAGGCACCAAGTACTATGGCAAAACCAAAAAAGGCGAGTACATGACCTTGGCCGATGCCAAGGCCAAGGGCGCGCATGTGGCCAAGGGCCAGACCTGCGACAAATAATCGCATCCGGTTGCGCCTGAATGAAATGGCCCTTCGGGGCCATTTTTTATGGGTGCCCGCGTCCGCTGGCCGGTTTTACGGGTTTCCCGGTTTTTCCCGCTGCCGGATACTGAAACACCTGCTTGAAATAATCCCGGAAGGCTTTCATCGCCGGGCTGTGTTCCTGACCTCGCCGCCAGCCCAGGCCAATATTCATGGTGGGTATGGTTTCGGTGAGATTCAGGGTTTCAATGCGGCCGCCTTCCAGCGACCAGGGGCGGTAAACCATATCCGACAGGATCGTCACGCCTTGGCCATTGGCGACCATGCTGCGCACCGCTTCGACCGAGCTGGTACACAGCCGCACTTTGGGCGTCCACGGGGTATTCGACCAGTATTTGAGCGTGGTGACGTCGGCTTCGTCCACCGTCAGCATGATATAGGGCTGCTGCGCCACGTCGGCCAGGGTGATATCGGCGCGATCCAGCAGCGGGTGCCGGGCGGCCACCCACAAACGCCGCTGCGAGCCAAAAAAAGTTTCCAGCGTCAGATCGGGCAGGGCGGCATTCGAGGTCAGAAGGACGCCCAGATCATACTGCCCGGACATCAGCCCTGATTCAATGCCCGAGCGCGCTACCTCGTGCACCTGAATATCGATGCCGGGGTGGCGTTGCTCGAAGCGCTGTAAATGGTGCGGCAGGAAATACCCCAGCACCGTGTAACTGGCCGCCAGTACCAGCGTGCCCGTCACGGGCGTTTCAGGCGGGGTCAGGCGCAGGGCGTCATCGACCGCGCCCTGCACGGTGTAGGCGTGGCTCAGGAAGCGTCGCCCCATTTCGGTCAGCTCCACGCCCCAGGAATGGCGCTCGAAGAGCGCTTGCCCGAGCAGCGCTTCCAGCTCCTGCACGGCGGTGGTGACGGCCGATTGCGAGATATTGAGCTGGATCGCCGCCTGCGAGATCCGCCCCAGTTCGGCCACTGCCGTGAAGTATCTGAGCTGACGCAGAGAGAAACTCATGGTTAACCCTGGGTGTTGGAAAATAAGATAACGAGCTTTCTGATTATATTACTTTTCAGATTGCTGATGGCTTTCTAGACTGGCCCGACCAGCAACTCACCAGCCCCGCCGGACGACGGCGTGATGCTTATGAAAACATCGATCGATCTGAATTCCGATATGGGCGAGGGTTTCGGCCCCTGGCAGATTGGCGACGGCGTGGACGAAGAGATCATGCCGCTCATCAGCTCGGCCAATATCGCCACCGGCTTTCATGCGGGCGACCCGAATATCATGCGGCGTATGGTTGAACTGGCCCACCAGCATGGCGTGGGCGTGGGCGCGCACCCCGGCTTTCGCGATCTGGTGGGGTTTGGCCGCCGCCCGATCAAGGCGTCCGTGGATGAGCTGGTGAACGATTTCATTTACCAGACGGGTGCGCTGCGCGAATTCACCCGCCTGAATGGCAGCACGCTGCGTCACGTCAAGCCGCACGGTGCGCTGTATATGCACGTGGCGCAGGACGAGGCGCTGTCCACCGCGCTGGTCGATGCCGTCCTGAAAATTGATCCGCAGCTGTACCTGTACTGTATGGCCAGTTCGGTGACCTGGCGTGTGGCCACGCAGCGCGGCCTGCGCGTGGTGCGCGAATTTTATGCCGACCGCGATTACGATCTGAGCGGCTCGATTGTTTTTACCCGCCGCGTTGGTGCGCTGGACCCGCAGGCTGTGGCCGCCAAAGTATTGCGCGCCTGCCGCGAAGGCACGGTGCAGACGGTGGAAGGTGAATCCATGGCGATCGAGTTTGATTCTGTCTGCATACACAGCGATACCCCCGGCGCGCTGGCCCTGATCCAGACCACGCGCGATACCCTGCTGGCGAACGGCATTGCCTTGGCCGCGCACAGCGCCTGATTGATTTTCCGGAGTTGATATGTCTGCCACCCACGAAATTCTCAGCCCCTTGCCGGGCACTTTTTACCGCAGCCCCAGCCCCGAGGCGCCGCCCTTCAAATCCGAAGGCGATGCCGTTGCCGTCGGCGATGTGATTGGCCTGGTCGAGGTGATGAAGCAGTTCAGCGAAATCACCGCCGACGCGGCGGGCACCGTGCTGTCCTTCCCGGCGCCCAGCGGCGAGCCCGTCGATCCGGGCCAGGTGCTGGCCGTGCTGAAGCTGGCGTGAGGCGCACGATGGCGCAGGACCGCTTCGACACTGTGCTGGTCGCCAACCGGGGCGAGATCGCCGTGCGCATCATCCGCGCCGCGCAGGATCTGGGCCTGCGCGCGGTGGCCGTCTACAGCGACGCCGATGCCGACAGCCTGGCCGTCCGCCTGGCCGACGCCGCTGTGCGCATCGGCCCCGCACACGCCAGCAAAAGCTATCTGGACGGCGCGGCGCTGCTGCAGGCCGCCCGCGACAGCGGCGCCGGAGCCATCCACCCAGGCTACGGTTTTCTGTCGGAAAACGCCGCCTTTGCCGAGAGCGTGGAGCAGGCCGGGCTGGTTTTTGTCGGCCCCACGCCGCAGGCCATACGCACCATGGGCGACAAGGCCGCCGCACGCGCCGCCGCCATGGCGGCCGGGGTGCCGACGGTGCCGGGCAGCGCGGGCGAAATCGCCTCTGCCGACGAGGCCGTAGAGGTCGCACTAACCATGGGTTGGCCGGTCATGATCAAGGCCTCGGCGGGGGGTGGCGGGCGCGGCATCCGTGTCGCAAACGACGCGACCGAGTTGCGCCAGCAACTGCCGCAGGCCATCAGCGAGGCCACTGCGGCCTTTGGCCACGGCGGCGTGTATCTGGAGCGATTTATTGCTCGCGCCCGCCACATCGAGGTGCAGATTCTGGGCGATGGCGAGCGCGTCATCCACTGTTTCGAGCGCGAATGTTCGCTGCAGCGCCGCCGTCAGAAGGTCTGGGAGGAGGCGCCTTCGCCGGTGCTGAATGCGGCCACGCGCGCGGCGCTGTGCGATTCCGCGCTGCGCCTGGCGCGCGCCGTGTCCTACCGGGGCGCGGGCACGCTGGAATACCTGTTTGATGAGACCACGGGCGAATTCTTCTTCATCGAGATGAATACGCGCATCCAGGTCGAGCATCCGGTCACCGAAATGGTCACCGGCGTCGATCTGGTGCAGGAAATGATCCGCATCGCGCTGGGCCACCCGCTGCGCCTGCGCCAGGAGGACATCGCCCTGAACGGCGCCGCCATCGAGGTGCGCATCAACGCCGAAAACGCCGCGCGCAACTTCTTCCCCAGTCCCGGCCAGGTCAGCGCGCTGCGCGTGCCCGGTGGCCCCGGCGTGCGCTTTGACACCCTGATGTTCGCGGGCTGCAGCGTCCCGGCTTACTACGATTCGCTGCTGGGCAAGCTGATCGTGCACGCGCACGACCGCCCGGCGGCGCTGCGCCGTCTGCGCCGCGCGCTGGGCGAGCTGCAGGTCGAGGGCGTGCACACCACGGCGCCGCTGCACCTGGCGCTGTGCACTGCGCCCGAAGTGGTCGCGGCGCAGTTCCACACCGGCTTTCTGGAGCCCTGGCTGGCCTCGCATCCGCTGACTTCTCCCGCACAAACTGCACAAACCGCACCCAACTCCGCCGCAAAACCAGGAGACCCCGCATGAGTCCCACCCCCGCAGCGGCCCCCAGCCGCTACACCTTTGGCGGCGACGAGCACGTTTTCGTCGAAATCAGCGAATCCATGTCGCTGCCCGCCTTCTTCAAAGGCATGGCGATCTGCACCGCGCTGCGCGAGCGCGCCCTGCCGGGCGTGAGCGAAATCTGCCCGGCCAACGCCTCTTTCCAGGTCCGCTTTGACCCGGACGTGATCGCGCCGGACGACATGGTGCGGGTGATGCAGGAGATCGAGCAGTCGGTCGGCGACGCGCCAGGCGATCTGGCCACGCGCATCATCGAGGTGCCGGTGCTCTACAACGACCCCTGGACGCACGAAACCCTGATGCGCTTTCGCGAGCGCCACCAGGACCCGTCCAGCACCGATCTGGAATATGCCGCGCGCATCAACCATTTCAGCTCGGTGGCAGATTTCATCGAAGCGCATTCCAGCGCGCCGTGGTTTGTTTCCATGGTCGGCTTTGTGGCCGGCTTGCCGTTTCTCTTCCAGATGGTTGAGCGCGAGCGCCAGCTGGAAGTGCCCAAATACCTCAGCCCGCGCACCGATACGCCCAAACTGACGCTGGGTTATGGCGGCTGCTTCAGCTGCATCTATTCGGTGCGTGGCGCGGGCGGTTATCAGATGTTTGGCGTGACGCCCGCACCGATATTCGATCCGGCGCAGAAACTGCCTTATCTGAAAGACATGATGGTGTTTTTCAAACCTGGCGATATCGTCAAATGGAAACCCATCGACCGCGCCGAATATGACCGCATCCTGGCCGAAGTCGAAGCGGGCACTTATACGCTGCCCATGCGTCCGGTGACTTTCTCGCTGCCGGAATTTCTGGCCGCCCCGGATTCCTACAACCAGAAACTGCTGCAGGTGCTCCATGGCGATTGAGATCATCAAGCCCGGTCTGGCCACCACCGTCCAGGACGCGGGCCGTCCCGGTTATTACCACCTGGGGATTCCGCTGTCAGGCGCCATGGACCAGGAAAACTATCAGCAGGCCAACGCGCTGGTCGGCAACCCGGACGGCGCAGCGGTGCTGGAATGTACGCTGATGGCGCCCGAGCTGCGCTTTGACGCGCCCGCCTTGGTGGCTCTGACGGGCGCTCAGTGCGTGCCGCGCCTGAACGGCGCCGAGGTGCCGCTGTACACCAGCTTTGCGGTGCAGGCGGGCGATACGCTGGCGTTTGATTTCTTCCGCCTGGGCGCGCGGCTTTACATCGCGGTGGCGGGCGGCATTGCGGTGCCCGAGGTACTGGGCAGCCGATCGACCTATGGTCTGGGCGCTTTTGGCGGCCTGGACGGGCGGCGCCTGCAGGCGGGCGATGTCCTGCCCGTGGGCCAGCCCAGCCCGGCGGCGCGCCCCGGCCGGACGCTGGACGCGGCGCTGCGCCTGCCCCTGAGCAAGGCGGTCGAACTGCGCGTGCTGCCCGGCCTGTACTTCCACCGCCTGCAGGACGAATCGGTGCAGAGCTTTTTCGCCGACACCTGGCGCGTCGCGCCCGAGGCCGACCGCATCGGCTACCGCTTCAAGGGCGGCACGCCGCTGAAGTTCCACGAGCGCACGCCGCCTTTTGGCGCAGGCTCGGACCCGTCCAACATCGTCGACGCGGGCTACCCCTATGGTTCCATCCAGGTCCCGGCGGGCAAGGAGCCCATCATCCTGCACCGTGACGCGGTCTCGGGCGGCGGCTACGCCATGGTCGGCACCGTCATCAGCGCCGACATGGACCTGATCGCCCAGATGCAGCCCAACCACACGGCGCGCTTCGTCCGGGTCGATATGGCCCAGGCGCTGGCCGCCCGCGCTGAGCGCCGCGCAAGGCTGGAGAGGCAGAGGGCGGCGCTGGGGTGAACTGTCCGGGTGAACTGTCGAGGTGAGGGTTGGCTCGCAGGCTGACGCCAGCGTCTTGCAGGTTTTCTATCAGTCCTGCACAATCTGACGGGGAAATTCCCCGGATGGATGAAGGACGGCACCATGCAGAGCATGACCCTGGAACAGTTGCGTGCGTCAGCCCGTACGGGCGGCGTGTCGGGGGTCACCCTGCGGGGCGATGGCGGCGGTTTTCTGGTTGAAATTGCCACCCGCAGCGGTCAGGACGCCTTTCTGGCCAAGGCGCGCAGCACTGAGCCGCGGCGTTTCGGTAACCCCACGTCCGCACTGACCGTGCTGCGTGATGTGGGCATTGTCGTGACCACACTGGATGCCACACACTGGATCCCGGGCCACAAGGCCATGAGCCACAGTCGGCAAAGCCGGGCGCAGGCGCTGCGCAGTGCCCATGAAGCTGCGGCCTACAACCAGTGGCTGGCTGCAGAGATTCAGGCGGCTATCGATGACCCGCGCCCCAGCCTGGCGCATGACGAGGTGATGGCCGAAATGGACGCCCAGATCGACGCCCATCTTGCTGCCCCGAGCCCTTCGGCCTCCGCATGACCGGTGTGCCTTACCGGATTGAATGGCGGCCCGCGGCCCGCGATGATCTGGAAGGCCTTGTTCACCACATCGCCCGGGACAGTCCGCTGGCTGCTGTGCGATTCGGCCAGAAGCTGCACGATCAGACGCTGCTGCTGGCGCTGCAGCCTGAGCTGGGTCGCACGGGTCGGCCCGGTCTGCCGGGTTTCCTGCGCGAATGGGTGGCCCACCCGAACTACCTCATTTTTTACCGCGTGCTGGAACAGACCCGAACGGTTCAGATCCTGCGGGTCAAGCACGTGGCGCGGCAGGCGCCGTGATCTGGGAGCCCCAGACTTCCCAAGCCCGCAACCCCGCTTGCCCAGTCAGGCAGGGCTTTGGCCCGTGCGCTGCGGCATGATGGCGACCTGATCGCTGTCATGCTGGAGAGCCCGACCATGAGCCTTGCTCCCGATTCATCCGCCGCTTCTGATTCCGCTGAATCCGCCCACCCGCAGGCCCTGAAAGGCATCCGGGTGCTGGAAATGGGCCAGCTGATTGCCGGGCCTTTCGCCGCGCGGTTGCTGGGCGAGTTTGGCGCCGAGGTGATCAAGATCGAGCCGCCCGGCACGGGCGATCCGCTGCGCAAGTGGCGGCTGCTGGACGAGACGGGCAATTCGGTCTGGTGGGCCGCGCAGTCGCGCAACAAACAGTCGGTGGCGCTGGACCTGCGCCAGGCGCCCGCGCAGGATCTGGTGCGCCGCCTGCTGGTGGACTGCGATGTGCTGATCGAAAACTTCCGCCCGGGCACGCTGGAGCAGTGGGGCCTGGGCTGGGACGAGATCTCAACAATCAACCCCGGCCTGATCCTGCTGCGCGTGTCGGGCTACGGGCAGGACGGCCCCTACCGCGACCGGCCCGGCTTTGGCGTGGTTGCCGAAGCCATGGGCGGCCTGCGCCACCTGTGCGGCGAGCCGGGGCGCACGCCGGTGCGGGTGGGTGTGTCGATCGGCGATTCGCTGGCCGGTCTGCACGGCGTGATCGGCGTGCTGCTGGCGCTGCGCCACCGCGACCAGCCCCCCGGCGGCGGGCGCGGGCGAGGCGGCGGCCAGGTGATCGACGTGGCGCTCTACGAGGCGGTTTTCAGCATGATGGAAAGCCTGATCCCCGAGTACAGCGCCTTTGGCGCCGTGCGCCAGGCGGCCGGCAGCAGCCTGCCGGGCATCGCGCCGACCAACGCTTACCGCTGCCAGGACGGTCGCTACGCGCTGATCGCGGGCAACGGCGACAGCATTTTCCGCCGCCTGATGGCCCTGATTGGTCGGCCTGATCTGGGCGCTGACCCGCTGCTCGCGCACAACGACGGGCGTGTGGCGCAGGTCGAGCGCCTGGACGCGGCGATTGGCGACTGGGCTGCGCAGCTCCCGCTGGAGGCGGTGCTGGACGCCCTGAACGGCGCGGGCATCCCGGCCGGGAAGATTTACGACGCGGCCGATATCGCCCGCGATCCGCACTACCAGGCGCGCGGCATGCTGCGCGAGGCGCAACTGCCCGGTGGCCAGACGGTGACCGTGCCCGGCGTGGTGCCGCGCCTGAGCGTCACGCCCGGCTCGCTGCGCACCGAAGCGCCCCGGCTGGGTCAGCACACCGACCAGGTGCTGCGCGGCATGGGCCTGACCGCCGGGCAGATCGCCGAGCTGCGCCAGCAGGGCATCATTGGCTGAACACCTCAAGGAGATCTCCATGCCCCTGATCGACCACCTGGACCACCTGGTGCTGACCTGCACCGACCCCGAAGCCACCCGCCACTTCTACACCGAAGTGATGCAGATGCAGCTGGAAACCTTTGGCGCGGGCCGCCTGGCGTTCAAGTTCGGCCACCAGAAAATCAACCTGCACGTGCGCGGTGCCGAGTTCGAGCCCAAAGCCCATCTGCCCGTGCCCGGCGCGCTGGACCTGTGCTTCATCGCCAGCGTGCCCCTGGCTGAGGTCATCGCCCACCTCGAGCGCTGCCGCTGGCCCATCGTCGAAGGCCCGGTCGAGCGCACGGGCGCCACGCAGAAGATTCGCTCGGTCTACGTGCGCGACCCCGATCTCAACCTGATCGAGATTTCCGAGCTGATCTGACGCTGCGCCCCCTGGCGCTGCACGGGTGGGCCTTCAGAACGAACGCGGCAGGCCCAGCACGTGCTCGGCGATGTGGGCGTAGATCAGGTTGGTGGAGATCGGCGCGACCTGGTAGAGCCGGGTTTCGCGGAACTTGCGCTCCACGTCGTACTCGTGCGCGAAGCCGAATCCGCCGTGCGTCTGCAGACAGACGTTGGCCGCCTCCCACGAGGCCTTGGCGGCTAGGAATTTGGCCATATTGGCCTGCGCCCCGCAGTCCTGGCCCGCGTCAAAACGGCGGCAGGCCTCGAAGCGCATCAGGTTGGCGGCCTGCAGCTCGATCCAGCTGTCGGCCAGCGGGAACTGCACGCCCTGGTTCTGGCCGATGGGGCGGCCAAACACCACGCGGTCGCGGGCGTAGGCGGTGCCCTTGTCCATAAACCACAGGCCGTCGCCGATGCACTCGGCGGCGATCAGCGTGCGCTCGGCGTTCAGGCCGTCCAGGATGTAGCGAAAGCCTTCGCCTTCCTCGCCGATCAGGTTCTCGGCCGGGACTTCCAGGTCGGTGAAGAAGAGCTCGCTGGTCTCGTGGTTGACCATGTTGGCGATGGGCCGCACGTCCAGGCCGTGGCCGATGGCATCGCGCAAGTCGACCAGAAACACCGACAGCCCCTGCGAGCGCCGCCGCACCTGATCCAGCGGCGTGGTGCGCGCCAGCACGATCATCAGGTCAGAGTGCAGCACGCGGGAGATCCACACCTTCTGCCCGTTCAGCACGTAGCGGTCGCCTTTGCGGGTGGCCGTGGTCTTGAGCTGCGTGGTGTCGGTGCCGGTGGTCGGCTCGGTCACCGCCATGGACTGGATGCGCAGGCGCCCGGCGGCGATCTCGGGCAGGTAGCGCTGTTTCTGCGCATCGCTGCCGTGGCGCAACAGCGTCCCCATGTTGTACATCTGGCCGTGGACCGCCCCGGCGTTGGCGCCGCAGCGGTTGATTTCTTCCATGATGACGCTGGCCTCGGTCAGGCCCAGGCCCGAACCGCCGAACTCCTGCGGGATCATGGCGGCCAGCCAGCCGGCCTGCATCAGCGCGTCCACAAAGGCGTCGGGGTAGGCGGCGCGCGCGTCGATGTCGCGGAAATAGGCGGATGGGAAGGCGGCGCACAGGCTGCGCACGCCGTCGCGGATGTCGCTGCACACGCCTTCGTGCGGATCGGGCTGCGGCGGGCGGGGCGTCTGGGGCGTGCGGGTCGTCTGGGCGCTCATGCGGCGTCTCCTTGAGGGGCGATCGTGGCGGTGGCCTGCATGGTCACCTCGCCGCGCGCGTTGCGCGTCCACAGATCAATCTGTTGGGGATCACCCGCCTGCGGCGCGCCGTGGACCGAGAAGGTTTCGGTGTCGAACACCGGCTGCAGGGCGCGAAAGGCAAACGCCGTCACCGTGGCCTGGGGCCACTGGCGGCGCAGCAGATCGAGCAGCAGCGTGGCGATCAAAGGGCCGTGGACGATGAGGCCGGGGTAGCCTTCGACCTGCGTCACGTAGCGGCGGTCGTAGTGGATGCGGTGGCCGTTGAAGGTCAGCGCGCTGTAGCGAAAGAGCAGCACGTCGTCCGGCACGATGTCGCGCGACCAGACGCCATCGGTGCGCGCAGGCTGGGGCGCGGGTGGGGCCTCGCCGGGGCGGGCGGCGTCGCGGTAAACGATATCGTGCTCTTCGATCAGCGCCACGCCGTCGGCGTCCGCGACCTTGTGACGGACCAGCACGAAGACCAGGTCACCGCTGCGCCCGCGCTTGTGCGTGACGCTCTCGATGGTGGACGTGCGGCTGACCAACTGCCCGGCGCGCAGCGGGCGCAGGAACTCGAAGCGCCCACCCGCCCACATGCGGCGCGGCAGCGGCACGGGCGGCAGGAAGCCGCCGCGCAACGGGTGGCCGTCCGGCCCGATCTGCGACTGGCGCGCCATGGGCAGAAAGTACAGCCAGTGCCACAGCGGCGGCAGGGCGTCGCCCGCCTGGGGCGGCGCATCGTCGCGGTCCAGCGTGGCCGACAGCGCAGCCATGGGCGCCAGCGTCAGGGTGTCGTGCTGCGTTTGGCTGCGGCCCACCCAGCTTTGCAGGTGGGCGATGTCGAGGGCGGGGGGCGATGCCTCCGGCGTGGCCCGGGTCCGTTCAGCCCGAGTATCCCGATTCATGGCGCTTCCTTCCGAATCAGACCGAAGCCAGTTTCAGGCCAATAATGCCCGCCACGATCAGCGCCAGGCTGGCCAGACGCATCATACTGGCCGGTTCGCCCAGCAGGATAATGCCCAGAATCGCTGTGCCCACCGCGCCCACGCCCACCCAGACGGCATAGGCCGTGCCGACCGGCAGCGATTTCATCGCCACACCCAGCAGCCCCAGGCTGATGATCATGGACAGCACCGTGCCCACCGTGGGCCACAGCCGCGTGAAACCTTCGGTGTATTTCAGCCCGATGGCCCAGCCAATTTCGAAAAGCCCGGCGATGATGAGGATGATCCAGTTCATGTTTTGTCTCCTGACTCGACCCAGATCGCCCGGAAATCATTCACGTTGGTGTGCGTCGGCCCGGTGACGAGCAGGTCGTCCAGGGCGTTGAAGAAAGGCCAGGCGTCGTGGCGGTGCAGGTGGTCGCGGGCGCTGAGGCCCAAGGCTGCGGCGCGGGCCAGTGTGTCGGGGTTGACGAAGGCGCCGGCGTTGGATTCGACGCCATCGATGCCGTCGGTGTCGGCGGCCAGCGCCCAGATGCCGGGCGCGCCCTGCAGGGCGTGGGCCAGGGCCAGAGCGAATTCGCTGCCCCGGCCGCCCCGGGGAGCGGCCTGTCCGGGCGGCGTGGGCGGCAGTGTGACGGTGGTTTCGCCGCCACTGAGCAGCACGCACGGCGGCTTGAAGCAGCTGTCGCCGCGTGCGCTGCTGAGCGCCAGCGCGGCGTGGACGCGGCCCACTTCGGCCGACTCGCCCTCGATCACGTCCGACAGGATGTGCGCCGTGACGCCCAGCTCGCGGGCGCGCTGCGCGGCCGCCTGCAGCGACTGCAGCGGGGTGGCGATGAGTTCGCAGCGGTGCGTGGCGAAGGCGGGGTGATCGGGCGCGGGCGTTTCCAGCGCGCCGCTGGCCAGGGCTGCGCGCACGGCGTCCGGTACGGTCAGGCCGTAGCGGTCGATGATGGCCAGGGCGTCCGCGCAGGTGCTGGCGTCGGGCAGGGTGGGACCGCTGGCGATGGTGCCGGGATCGTCGCCCGGCACGTCGCTGATTGCCAGCGTCAGCACGGGCGCCAGGCCCGCTGCCAGCGCCAGGCGCCCGCCCTTGATGGCCGACAGGTGCTTGCGCACCGTGTTCATGGCCTCGATGGGCGCGCCGCTGGCCAGCAGTTCGCGGTGAATGCGCTGCTTGTCGGCCAGCGTCAGGCCGTCCACCGGCAGGCACAGCAGGGCCGAGCCGCCGCCTGACATCAACGCGATCACCAGATCATCTGGCCCCGGATTCTGCTGCCGCAGCCAGTCCAGCTGCAGGCGCGCAGCCTGTTCGCTGCGTGCATCGGGCACGGGGTGACGCGCCTCGTGGACGGTGATGCGCTGCGGCGTGCCCGGCGTCCGGGGCGGAATGTGGCCATCCCGGGTGACGACATGGCCGCTCAGCGGTGCGTCCAGCGGCCAGAGCGCTTCAAGCGCCTGCGCCATCGCTGCCGAGCCCTTGCCCGCACCCACCACCAGCGTGCGCCCCTTGGGCGGTGGCGGCAGGAAGGCGGGCAGGCGCAGGCGGGGCTGGGCGGCGTCCACGGCCGCGTCAAAAAGCTGGCGCAGCAGGGCGCGGGGGTGGGCGGTCTGGGCGCTCATGGGATTTCAGCGCAGCAGCGTGCGCGACTGTTTCAGCGCGGCGCTGCCCGCTTTGGGCTGCACCGAGGCGTTGTCGGGGTAGCTGCGGCCATCGAAGTTCAGCAGCACCTCGCCGCTGCCTTTGCTGTGCACGATCAGCGACGACCAGCCCTTGCTGCGCGTCTTCGCCAGCCGCACCGGGGTGTCCGCCACGCTGGTGTCACCGACAAGATGGAACTCGTGCGCGCTGCCCCGAAACACCAGCAGCGTGCAGCCGCCGGAGCCGCACCAGTCGCGTCCGCCCAGCAGCACAACGGCGTCAGGGCGGCCGTCGCGGTTCAGATCGACGCGCGCGGTGCGAAACGGCGGTACTTTGCTGGCGCCTTTGGATTTGACGAACTCGGCCACGGCGTCCGACACCGTGTGGCCCGAACAGGCCTGCGCGGCGGGGGCGGCGGCCAGCAGCAGGGCGGCGCACAAGGCCAGCGGGGTGGCGGTTCTGGGAAGATAGGGCATGGGTGTTCCTTGGGGTGATGGCGCTGTCAGTATCAACGATCCTCACGGGTGTGCCAAAGCCGCAGCACGTAGAGCGCCTTGCTGGTCCACTTCAGCTTCATCGGCGTGGTAGCGGGATCGGCTGGTCAGTGCCCAGGCTCTGGGCCCATGTCTGCACAGCTTCATGATCGATGACGCGACCAGCCGCCACGTCCGCCATCGCATCGAGGGTGAGGCTATCGCGCGCCTCCGGCTGGGTGATCCAGGCTTCCAGACTGGATTCGGGTAAGCGGTTCATACCGCTGATTGTCCCACTCCACGCGGCGGGTAGAGACCCGGATTAGCCCTGACCGATGCCGCTGCGGGCTTTTGCACCAACAAAAAAGCCACCCCTCCGGGTGGCTCTTTCCAGTCAGCGCAGCGCTCTGATCAGTGGAACTGTTCTTCTTCGGTCGAGCCGGTCAGGGCCTTCACGCTGGACGAACCGCCCTGGATGACGGTGGTCACGTCGTCGAAGTAGCCTGCGCCGACTTCCTGCTGGTGCGAGACGAAGGTGTAGCCTTTTTCGCGGGCCTTGAATTCCTGTTCCTGCACCTGCTCGACGTAGTGCTTCATGCCCTCGCCGCGCGCATAGGCGTGGGCGAACTGGAAGGTGTTGTACCAGTTGATGTGGATGCCCGCCAGGGTGATGAACTGGTATTTGTAACCCAGCGCCGACAGCTCGTCCTGAAAAGAGGCGATCTGCGCGTCGTTGAGGTTTTTCTTCCAGTTGAAGCTGGGCGAGCAGTTGTAGCTCAGCAGCTTGCCGGGGCAGGCGGCGTGCACGGCCTGGGCGAATTCGCGGGCGAAGCCGATGTCGGGCACGCCGGTTTCGCACCACACCAGGTCGGCGTAGGGGGCGTAGGCCACGCCACGGCTGATGGCCTGCTCCAGACCGTTCTTCACGCGGTAGAAGCCCTCTTGCGTGCGCTCGCCGGTCAGGAAGGCCTTGTCGTTGGCGTCGTGATCGGAGGTGATCAGGTTGGCGGCTTCGGCGTCGGTGCGCGCCAGGATGATGGTGGGCACGCCCATGACGTCGGCGGCGAAGCGCGCGGCGACCAGCTTCTCGATGGCTTCCTGCGTGGGCACCAGCACCTTGCCGCCCATGTGGCCGCACTTCTTCACGGCGGCCAGCTGGTCTTCAAAGTGCACGCCAGCGGCGCCAGCGGCGATCATGTTCTTCATCAGTTCGAAGGCGTTCAGCACGCCGCCGAAACCGGCTTCCGCGTCGGCCACGATGGGCAGGAAGTAATCGACAAAGTCCTTGTCGCCGGGGTTGATGTCGCGGCTCCACTGGATTTCGTCGGCGCGCTTGAAGGTGTTGTTGATGCGGCGCACCATGGTCGGCACCGAGTCGTAGGCGTACAGCGACTGGTCGGGGTACATGGTCTCGGAGGTGTTGCCGTCGGCGGCGACCTGCCAGCCCGACAGGTACACCGCTTCCAGACCGGCCTTGGCCTGCTGCATGGCCTGGCCAGCGGTGATGGCGCCAAAGGCGTTCACATAGCCCTTGGCGGCTTCGCCGTTGACCAGCGCCCACAGGCGCTCGGCGCCACGGCGGGCCAGGGTGTATTCGGGCTGCAGGCTGCCACGCAGACGAACGACGTCTTCAGCGCTGTAAGGCCGTTTCACGGACGACCAGCGGCTGTTGTCAGCCCAGTCTTTTTTGAGGGCAGCGATCTGCTGTTCACGGGTGGCTTGTGTCATGGAAAGCTCCTTGGAAGGCTTGGAAGAGAAGGATGGAAGAGGGCGGTTCAGGGCGATTGCGGGTGAAAGCGGTTCGCCTGAAGCGGATCGCCGCATTCTAACGCCACTATCAAAGACAACTTATGTCTTATATAAGATTGGAGCAAAAAAATGCTGAAGACAGGCTTCAGCAGGTTCTGAATCAGGGCGGGCGCCGGGGTTCCGCTGTTCCGTCAATGGTGGCGGCCCCGGCGTGGCGTTCAGGTCAGGGGATCAAGGGGCAGTGGGTCAGGGCGCCGGAACCGCCACGATGCGGTGCGCGGCCTGCCAGCGGCTGGATTGCCAGTCGCCGCTGGGCAGGCGCAGGCGGTGCGTTGCGCTGTCCGACTGCTCGACCAGGAAGCGGAGGGGCGTGGCGCGGCCGCTGGCATCGACGGCGTGGACGAAGTAGCGGGTCTGGCTGTCCAGCACGGCGTCATTGCCGAAGGTGAACGTGGCCGGCGTACCGCGCGCCACCGTTCCGTCCAGCGTCAGGGCGTTCAGCGAGCGGGCCACAGGCACGAGGCCCTGAGCGTCCTGGCTGATCTGCAGGTAGGCGGCCGGAAAAGTGGCGCCCGGAATCAGACCGCCCGCCTGCAGCTGCAGCTTCTGGATGCGCCAGCGCGGCGCTGTGCTGGCGTCGGTGTCGCCCGCCAGGCCCAGATCAAAGCCGGTGTACGTGCCGTGGCCACCGGTGGCCAGCGGGGCAGAGGGCGTCAGCAGGCGCGTGCCTTCGGGCGGTGCGGCGGTGGTGATCTGCACGCTGGGCTGCCAGCCGCTGTCGATGACGCGGCCGCCTTTGCCCAGCAGCTGCAGCGCACCGTCAGCCCCGGGGCTGGCCCGGAAGCGCGCCCAGGCCGGCTGGCCCTGGGCGGTCACAAACACCAGGCGGTAGCGCGCCTGGCGGTCCAGCCAGGTGTCGGGCGCGAACAGGAAAGGCATGTCCTGATCCATCAGCGCGGCGGGCGCGATGGCGTTCTGCGAGGTGGCCACCGGGCGCAGGGGCAGGCCGTCGCCGGATTCCTGCCAGATCTGCGCGTTCACGGGCGTGGTGTCGGCAGCCACGCTCGTGCTGCCGCCGATCAGGCGGATGCGGTCCAGCAGCACCAGGCGCTGGGGCGCAGCCTCGCGCTGGCTGACTGTCAGCGCGGCGGCATCCAGCGCAAAGCGCAGACCGGTGTAATAGCCCTGACCGGTCGGCGCTGCATTCTGCCAGCGCACGCTGTTGGGGAAGGCCATCAGTTGGCCCAGCTCGCGGGCGTAGCGGCAGCCGATGTCCAGCTGGTCGATCGCATTGAAGTGCACGCCATCCCAAAGCGGTGTGCCCTGCGTGGGCACCCAGGCGTAGCGCTGGGGCTGCTGCTGCACCAGGCCGCGGAACTGCGCGACCGTCACGGGCCAGGCGGTGCCTTTGGGTCGGGTGGGTTCGCCCAGAACGGCCACCAGGGGCTTGGCCGCACCCAGATCGTGGCCCAGACGATCCACCAGGCGCTGCAGGCGCACGGCGGTCTGGCTGGCCTCGGCATCGGTGTTGGATTCGCCCTGCAGGTACATCAGCGCTGACCAGGTCGGGGTCACCCCGGCCGGGAGCTTGCCCACCGCCGTGCGGAAGGTGGAGATCACCTTGGTGTAGGCGTGGTGATCGGCCGAATCCGGATCCCACAGGCCGTTACCGCCCCCGCCGCGCGAGGCCTTGACGATGCCGAACTGGCGGTAGCCCTGGGCGAGGGCGCAGCGCGCCATACCCACTTCGGGGCCCCACAGCGCGGTGCCTTTGCCCACGTAGATGTAGTTGGGCTGGGCCACGATGGGGCCCCAGGCCGTGGCGCCACCCAGAGCGGCATCGTCCGATGGGGAGGGGCCTGCAAAGTTGTCCCACCAGAAATACTTCCAGCCGGGCTGCTCGCTGGGGAACTGGCCCAGCCGCAAGCTGGAGGGCAGCGCGGCCGGGGTGTTGCCCAGCGTGCCCAGCGAGTTGGATTGGCCGGTCAGGCCGATCAGGTACAGCGGTTCGGCCTGCGCGGCGTGCAGCGGCACGAGGGCCAGAGCGGCCAGGCTGGCGAGTGCCAGAACGGTGGGTTTCAGGGAGATTCGGGGCATGGGGGGAGACGCGGGCAGCGCGGAAGTCAGCGGAATTCGCGTGAAAATATCACGCGCCAGCCGTTGACGGGAACTTTATGCCCCGGCTCGCCACGCTGTCGCTGCCGCGCGACAGCTGCGGCCCGTCAGCCCCCGCCCCTCAGCGCTTCTCGGCCTGCCAGGCGCGCAGCTTGGTGCGCAGGCGGGTGATGGTCTGGCTGTGCAGCTGGCAGACGCGCGATTCGGTCACGCCCAGCACCAGGGCGATTTCCTTCAGGTTCATATCGTGCTCGTAGTACATGCTCATGATGTACTGCTCGCGCTCGGGCAGCTTCTTGATGGCATCGACCAGCGCCTGGCGCATGCGCTGGTCCTGCAGGCGGTGGAAGGGGTTGCTGGCTTCGTCCACGACGTGACGGTCGAGGTAGTTCTCGTCGCCCTCGTCGCCCGACAGATCTTCCAGATACAGCAGCTGCGTGCCGCGCACCTTGCCCAGCATCTCTTGATAATCGGTCAGCGACAGACCCAGCTCGGCGGCGATCTCGGCCTCCAGCGGCATGCGGCCCAGCTTCTGCTCCAGACGGTGGACGGCGGTTTCGATGTTGCGCTGCTGCTTGCGGTCGCCCCGGCTCATCCAGTCGTTGGCGCGCAGCTCGTCGAGCATCGCGCCCCGGATGCGCTGGGTGGCGAAGGTCTCGAACTGCACCCCCTGGCCCGGATCGAAGCGGGTGAGCGCATCGTTCAGGCCGATCATGCCGACCTGGATGAGATCGTCCAGCATCACATTGGGCGGCAGTTTGACGATCATCTGGTGCGCCAGCCGTCGCACCAGCACGCTGTACTGGCGCAGCAGGGCGTTGGTGTTCAGGCGGCCTTGCGCGGTGTAGGTGGCCGCCGAGGGCACTGCGGTGGCGCTGGAAGGGGTGGCGTTCAAATCGGCTCCCGGTACTGCGGATGGGTCAGGCAAAGAAGGGGCGGTCATGGCGTGCTGGACAGCAGCACCCCGGGTGAGGGCTGGACAGGACCGCTGTCCAGCAGGCTCTCCATCCAGTCGGGCGGGACGCCGTCGGTGGCCTGCGGCAGCGGCTGGCGGGCGGTGATGCGCTGGCCCGTGGCGCGCAGCGCCGGGGCCGCAGCGGGCGCCTCCAAGGGCGGCTGGGCCGGTGCTGCAGCCGCCTCGTCGCCCCGGAAGGCGCGAATCTGCCCCTGCGTGAGCGCAGTGAAAGCCTCGTCCCAGGCCAGTGCGGGCGTGCCCCGGTGGACATCCAGCGCGGTCGCACTGATGTGACCGCTGGCGTCGCGCTGCACGTCCACGCAGCTCAGCAGGCTGGCTTCCAGAAAGTGCGTCATGCACGAGGACATGGCCGTGGCGATGCGCCCGCTGGCCACGGGCTGGGCCGAACCCGGCACCACGGCGCGCGCGGCCGAGGGCGGCGAGCCAGCGGCCTGCGCATGCGCCGCAGTCTGCGCGGCCAGATCAGCGGCCTCGCTGGCGATCAGCACATCGCAGGTGCGCAGGCCCAAGCGCAGGTTGAGCAGCTTGAAGCTGGCGTAAGCGTCCAGCACGCTGTCCACGCGGCTGTCGGTCAGCACCACCGGGCGCACGCTCTGTCCGGCAAAGAGGCGGACCAGATCGGGCGCGCTGGCGTGCAGCAGCACCACGGCGTCTTCGGGCAGGCAGGCCTGGATGGCGTGCAGGAAGTGGACGGCATCGCCGTGCACATCCAGAAAATGGCGCGGCAGGCCCCGGGCGGCGAGGTAGGAGACCCCGTCGGCCACGGGCTCCAGGCAGCATTCCAGGCTGACCGTGGCCAGCTCGGCGGGCTCGGGCGCCAGCGGCCCGGCATCGACGACGACCACGCGCTCGTTGCGCTGGGTGAAGGCGACGGTGAGCGATTCCAGCAGCTGGCGGCTGGCCACGTAGGGGTTGGAGACGACCGGAATCCAGCACACGCGGTGCTGCGGGCGGAACAGGCGGCGCAGGCCTTCGGCCTGATCGGGGGCGGGAGCGGTGGGCAGTGCCATCGGGACCTCAGCCGTGCAGGGCCACGCCGGGGCGTCCCTGACGGGCCGGGGGTGGCATGAAGGCGATGGTGGCGTCGCGCTCGCCAAAGCGGAAGGCGGGAGCGCTGACGGTGCTCATGGCGCGCTGAACCAGCGCCTGCGGCGACAGGCGGTGCCAGTCCTCGGGCACGCGCTGGCCGTTGGCCACGCCGACCACGCGCAGGCGGTGGCGCAGCGCCACGTCCAGCGCCGGGCCGAGCTTGAGCGTTTCGTCCACCTTGGACAGGATCACGCCGTGGCAGCTGTGGCCGCTGTAGGCCACGGTGACATCTTCCAGTGTGTCGCCCTGCGCCGAGGCGTTGAGCACCAGCACGTGGCGGATGTCGGGGCGGGTGACCATGTCCAGCAGCTCGCGGGTGCGGTGATCGCGCTGGGCCATGCCGGCCGTGTCGATCAGCACCATGCGCTTGCCCGACAGCAGCGTCAGCAGATCTTCCAGAGACGATCTGTCGTGCGCCGTGTGCACCGGAACGCCCAGGATGCGGCCGTAGGCGCGCAATTGCTCCTGCGCGCCCAGGCGGTAGGCGTCCAGGGTGATCAGGCCCAGCCCGGCGGTGCCGTGCTTCATGGCGAAGGCGGCGGCCAGCTTGGCCGTGGTCGTGGTCTTGCCCACGCCAGTGCTGCCTATCATGGCGTAGATGCCGCCATCGTCCTCCAGTGGGGCGTCGTCCCAGCCGGTCAGCAGGTGCTGCAGCAGCTGGGCGCTGGCCCAGCGGTCCACGCTGTCGCTGTCCAGATCGGCGGGCATGGCCTCGACCATGGCACGCACCAGCGGGCTGGAGAAGCCGCGCTCCATCATGCGGCGGGTGAATTCGCCCTGGTGCGGCTGGCAGCGCAGGCGCTCCAGGAAGGCCAGGGTCTCAAAGCGGTCTTCGATGAGCTGTTTCATCGAGCCCAGCTCGCGCATCACGGCGCGCTGCGCCTGCGGGCTGGCGTCGGCGGCAGCGGCCGAAAACGCGGGCTGCGCGGGCGGGATTTCGCTGGCCGCACTGAAGGTGCGTGCTGCGGCAGGCTGCGGCGCGGGTTTGGCGGCGGGGCGTTGCACAGGAGCGGCAGCCTGGAGGGGATTCTGCAGCGGCGCCTGCGCCTGCACCTGCGCTTCGGCTGCGGCCAGCGCGGCCACCAGCTCGGCGGCCGCAGCGGGGAAAGCGGGGTCGTCCACAGTGCGCAGGGGCGCCGCCTGGGTCGCGGCCGGGGCGTAGCGGGCCTGGTCCTGGGCACGGGCGCGAGTCTGCGCCTCTTCCTGGGCGGCCTTGGCTTGCGCAGCGCGGCGGCGCAGCATGCGCTCGCGCACATAGTCCTGGAAGGAGAGCGTGCTCATGCCGTCATCGGCCGGGGCGGCTTCGACGGTCTGAACCGGGGCGGCGGGCGCGGTGCTGGCCGAAATGGCTGGGGCGCTGGCCCAGCGGCTGTGCCATTCCTGCGCAGATTCCGCGCTCATGGCGACCAGCTCCACGCCCTGCGGGCAGGGCTGCGTGGCCATGATGACGGCGTCTTCGCCCAGCTCTTCACGGACCAGTTTCAGCGCATCGCGCGACGTGCGGGCAATAAAGCGTTTGATCGACATGGTTTCCTCACCGGACTGCTGTCCCGGGACGACGGACCCGGGGTACTGGAAACAGTGTGCGTGAGGTCGATGCGGCGCAGTCAGGCGATGAGGCGAGGGTTTTCGGTCTTTTTGTCTGCAGCTTGAGGCCCATGAAAAAGCCCGCCGAAGGCCTGAACCTTGGGCGGGCTGTCGCTGAGGGCTTGCGCTTTACGCGGGTTTTTTCGGCGCAGCGGACGGCTTTGCGGCGGTTTGGGCCGCGACAGGTTGAGCCACCTGCGGCTTCACGGCTACCGGCTCAGCCGCCTGCGCAGCGCTCACCAGATCCACCGGAGCAGCGGCCTGGGCGGGCGCCGGGGCCACGGTAGCAGGGGCTGCTTTGGCGACGGTTTGGGCAGCAGGCGGTACGACCGGTTGGGCGACGGCCTTGGGTTCTGCCGGGGTCAGGGCAGGCGCTGGTGCGGCCTTTGGCGCGACCTTGGCTTCAGCGGGTTTCACGACTGCTGATTTGGGTGCTGCGATTTTGGGCGCTGCTGCTTTGGGCGCGGTCACTTTCGGTGCTGCGATCGTGGGCGCCTTTTTCACCACGGCCTTGGCCGGGGCCAGGGCCGCGGCTGCAGCGGCAGTGACCGGGGCAGGAGCTGCTTTGACGACCGGTTTGGCCGCAGCTTTTGGAGCCGCCTCGGTGGCAGGGGCCACAGTCGCGGCCGGTGCCGCCTTGGGCTGCAGGCCCGCGATAAAGTCGGTGATGACGGGGTAAACATGCTCGCGCCAGCGGCGGCCGGAGAAAATCCCGTAGTGGCCCGCGCCCATCACGTCGTAGCGCTGCTTGTTCTTCGCCGCCATGCCTTCGCACAGATCGTGCGCAGCGTGGGTCTGGCCGGGACCGGCGATGTCGTCCAGTTCGCCCTCGACGGTCAGCAGCGCGGTGCGCGTGATGTCCTGCGGGCGGACCAGCTGGCCCGCGACCTTCCAGCGCTTGTTGACCAGGTCGAAATCCTGGAAAACGACGCGGATGGTGTCCAGATAGAACTCGGCCGGCAGATCCAGCACGGCGTTGTATTCGTCGTAGAACTTGCGGTGGCTCTCGGCGCTGCTTTCGTCGCCGCGCACCAGATCCTTGAAGTAATCGTAGTGCGAGGTCAGGTGACGATTGGGGTTCATCGCCACAAAGCCGGTGTGCTGCAGGAATCCGGGGTAGACGCGGCGTCCGGCGCCGGGGAAGTTCTGCGGCACGCTGTGGATGACGTTGTTCTCGAACCACTCGATGCTCTTTCCCACGGCCAGATCGTTGACGGCTGTGGGCGTGTGGCGGGCGTCGATCGGGCCGCCCATCATGATCATCGAGCGCGGCGTGGCTTCGCCACTCGAGGCCATCAGTGACACGGCGGCCAGCACGGGCACGGTGGGCTGGCAGACCGACATGACGTGAATCTGGTCGGCGCCCAGGAAGCGGATGAACTCCTGGATGTAGTGCACGTAATCGTCCAGCGAGAAGGGACCACTGTCCAGCGGCACCATGCGTGCATCGACCCAGTCGGTGATGTAGACATCGTGATCGCGCAGCATGGTGCGCACCGTGTCGCGCAGCAGCGTCGAGTGGTGGCCCGACAGCGGCGCCACGATCAGCACGCGCGGCTGGGTCTTGAGCGCCTGCAGGGTCTGGACGTCCTCGCTCAGGCGCTGGAAGTGCAGCAGGCGGCAGAAGGGCTTTTCGAGCGCGAGTTTTTCGAACACGGCCACATCGCGGCCGGCGGCGTGGACTTCGGTGATCTCAAAGCGCGGTTTGACGTAATCCTTGGCGACGCGGTTGAGGACCTGGAAAGCCGCCGCCATCCGGGGTGCGGCCATCGTCATCGACAGGGGCGAGAGCGGGTGGGTGAGCAGCTTGGACGAGGCCTGCGCCAGCTCGGCAAACGGGGCGAGTATGGCGCGCTGGGATTCAAACAGGTGGTACAGCATGGGGACTTCCGCAAAAGAACGATGGCAGGAACTGTAGCGCAGATTGTGCACTGCAGCAATCGAATGGAAAATACAGTGACATATCGTCCTTACAGAACATTTTCAGCCGCCCCGGCCTTCGGGTAAGTCCTGGAAAAAGCGCAGAACCGGGCCAGTTCTGCTGTTTGCGTCGTATTTCTGACACAGCGCCCATGAAAAAGCGGCCGGGACTGCGCAAGGCAGTTCCGGCCGCTGGGCGCCAGGTCAAGCCGGTTCAGGGCTTGGCCGGGGCCTTGTCGGGGCTGGCGTCTTTGGCCGTCGCGTCAGCCGCAGGGGCTGCGGGTGCAGCGGGTGATTCAGCCGCAGCCGGAGCGGAAGGCGCCGTCGGGATGACCGGTCCGGTGTCCGCTGCAGGCGCTGCGGGCTGGGCCGGAGCCTGCTGCAGGATGGACTGGCCGGCCGCCGGGCCGCCAGGCTGGCGGCCATTCAGCGACACCAGGCCCACGGTGCTGGCGAAAAACACCACTGCGCACACGGCGGTGGAACGCGACAGGAAGTTGGCGCTGCCCGTGGCGCCAAACAGGCTGCCGGAAGCCCCGCTGCCAAACGAGACGCCCATGTCGGCGCCTTTGCCACGCTGCACCAGCACAAGGCCGATCATGGCGAGCGCCGCCACAATCTGCACCACCACCAGCACATTGATCCAGATACTGCTCATAAAGTCCTCACTGCGGCGCCAGGGCCGAGGCGGCTGCCTGGCACAGGGCCGCGAAATCGGGCGCCACCAGGGACGCCCCGCCGATCAGTCCGCCGTCGATGTCCGGTTGGGACAGCAGTTCGGCGGCGTTGGAAGGTTTCATGCTGCCGCCGTACAGCAGCAGCATCTGGGCCGCCCGGGGTGTGGCCACAGCCAGCTGGGCGCGCAGGGCCGCGTGGACCTCCTGCGCCTGCTGGGCGGTTGCCGCAAGCCCCGTGCCGATGGCCCAGACGGGTTCGTAAGCCACGATGAGTTCGCCCACGCAGTGGCCGACCTCGTGGATGACCACCGACAGCTGCTTCTTGACCACGTCAAAGGTCTGACCGGCTTCGCGCTCAGCCAGGGTTTCGCCGACGCAGACGACCGGGGTCAGCCCCAGCGCCAGCGCCTGACGCGCCTTGATGGCCACCGTGGCCGAGGTCTCACCGTGCAGGCTGCGCCGCTCGGAGTGCCCCACCAGGGTGAAGCGGCAGCCGAACTCGCGCAGCATGGCCGCGCTGGTCTCGCCGGTGTAGGCCCCGGCCTCGTGGGCCGAGCAGTCCTGCGCGCCCAGCCAGCCGGGCGTGCCGTCCAGCAGGCCGCGCACCTGCGCCAGATAAGGCGCAGGCACCGCCACGCCCCACTGGACGCGCTGGTCCAGGCCCGCCAGCGACTGGCCGACGGCAGCCAGCAGGGCGGCGTTGCCGTCCAGGCTGGCGTTCATTTTCCAGTTGCCCAGCAGGCACTTGCGGCGCGGCGCTGCAGGGGTTGAGGGGGCTGCGGTTGCCATGTCGTGGTCCTCGAAGGGTTTACTGCGCAGCGCCCGGGGCAGACGGGGCCACCGCCGCGACAGGAGCGGCCGGTGCAGCGGGCTGCATCGGGGCGTCGCGGTCGATCAGGGCCTTCATCGACAGCTTGATGCGGCCTTTTTCGTCGGTTTCCAGCACCTTCACGCGGACGATCTGGCCTTCGGTGACGAAGTCGGTGACCTTCTCGACGCGCTGGTGGGCGATCTGGCTGATGTGCAGCAGGCCGTCCTTGCCGGGCAGGATGTTGATCAGGGCGCCGAAATCCAGCACCTTGACGACCGGGCCTTCGTAGATTTTGCCCACTTCGGCTTCGGCGGTGATCTCGGTGATGCGCTTCTTGGCCAGTTCGGCCATGTCGCCATCGGTCGAGGCGATGGTGATGGTGCCGTCTTCCTCGATGTTGATCTGCGTGCCGGTTTCTTCGGTCAGCGCGCGGATGGTGGCGCCGCCCTTGCCGATCACGTCACGGATCTTCTCGGGGTTGATTTTCATGGTGTACATGCGCGGCGCGAACTGCGAGATGTCTTCGCGCGAGCCGCTCATGGCGTCCTGCATCTTGCCCAGGATGTGCAGGCGCGCTTCCTTGGCCTGCGCCAGGGCGACCTGCATGATCTCGGCGGTGATGCCCTGGATTTTGATGTCCATCTGCAGCGCGGTGATGCCGTCCTGCGAACCGGCGACCTTGAAATCCATGTCGCCCAGGTGATCTTCATCGCCCAGGATGTCGGTCAGCACGGCGAACTTGTTGCCGTCCTTGATCAGGCCCATGGCGATCCCGGCGACGTGCGCCTTCAGCGGCACGCCCGCGTCCATCAGCGAGAGGCAGCCGCCGCAGACCGAGGCCATGCTGGACGAGCCGTTGGATTCGGTGATCTCGGAGACCACGCGCAGCGAGTAAGGAAACTCTTCCTTGCTGGGCAGCACGGCCATCAGTGCGCGCTTGGCCAGACGGCCGTGGCCGATTTCGCGGCGCTTGGGGCTGCCGACACGGCCGGTTTCGCCGGTGGCGAACGGAGGCATGTTGTAGTGCAGCATGAAGCGGTCGTGGAACTCGCCGGCCAGCGCGTCGATGGTCTGCGAATCGCGCTCGGTGCCCAGCGTGGTGGCGACCAGCGCCTGGGTTTCGCCCCGGGTGAACAGCGCCGAGCCGTGCACGCGCGGCAGCACGCCCGAACGGATCTCGATGGGACGCACGGTGCGCGTGTCGCGGCCGTCAATGCGCGGCTCGCCCGACAGGATCTGGCCGCGCACGATGGCGGCTTCGATGTCAAACAGCAGGCTGTCGAGCTTGCTGGAATCGATGTCGGTGCCGTTGGCCGCCAGTTGCGCCCGGATGTCAGCGTAAGCGGTGCGGCACGCCTGGGTGCGGGCCTGCTTGCTGCGGATCTGGTAGGCGGCGCGCAGCGGCGTTTCGGCCACGGCCTTGACGCTGGCGATCAGCGCTTCGTCGCGGGCTTCCGGGGCCCACAGGCCGGATTCGGTCCACAGCGGCTTGCCCGCTTCGCGCACCAGCTCGTGGATGGCGTTGATGGCGATGTTGCCCTGCTGGTGGCCGTAGACCACGGCGCCCAGCATGGTTTCTTCGCTGAGCTGTTTGGCTTCGGATTCGACCATCAGCACGGCCGCTTCGGTGCCGGCGACGACCAGGTCCAGGTCAGAGCGGGCCAGGTCGGTCGGGCCGGGGTTGAGCACGTACTGGCCACCGATGTAGCCGACGCGCGCAGCGCCGATCGGGCCGTTGAAGGGCAGGCCGGACACGGCCAGCGCGGCGCTGGTGGCGATCAGCGACAGGATGTCCGCCGACACTTCGGGGTTGAGCGACAGCACGTGCACCACGACCTGGACTTCGTTCAGGAAGCCTTCGGGGAACAGCGGGCGGATGGGGCGGTCGATCAGGCGGCTGGTCAGGATTTCCAGCTCGCTGGGGCGGCCTTCGCGCTTGAAGAAGCTGCCGGGAATCTTGCCCGCGGCGTAGGTTTTCTCGATGTAATCGACCGTGAGCGGGAAGAAATCCTGCCCGGGCTTGGCCGATTTGGCACCGACCACGGTGGCCAGCACGACGGTGTCATCGCAGGAGGCCAGCACGGCGCCGGAGGCCTGGCGGGCGATTTCGCCGGTTTCCAGGGTGACGCTGCGGCCGCCCCATTCGAAGGTTTTGGTGATTTTGTTAAATATGCTCATAGCGGTTTCCTTGCAATCAGTGGGGGTGTCCCTAGGCTGCGCGTGAGCCTATGCCATTGCGGCAGATTGGCGCGCAGCCAGGAATCTGCCGGAATGACACGGGGGGTACCCATGCGGGAGGCGGTCGGGACGTTGGATGCGAAAAAAAAGCCTGGTCACCGCAGGGGTGGCAGGCTCGGGGAGCGGACCCACCCGGCGCAGCAGCGCTGCGTGGCGGGGCAGGGGCCGCTGCGGGGACACTTACTTGCGCAGGCCCAGTTTCTGGATCAGCGCGGTGTAGCGGTCAGCGTCGGTGCGCTTGAGGTAAGCCAGCAGGCTCTTGCGCGAGTTGACCATTTTCAGCAGGCCGCGGCGGCCGTGGTGGTCTTTCAGGTGCTGCTTGAAGTGGGGCGTCAGGTAGTTGATGCGCGCGGTCAGCAGGGCAACCTGGACTTCGGTCGAACCGGTGTCGTTGGCGGCGCGGCCGTGTTCTTTGACGATGGCGGCAATGGTTTCGGGGGTAAAGGACATTCTTGACTTTCGGTGTAACCCGGTGAAACTGGACAGCACGTCGGTGAAATCGCTGCGCGCCAGCCGGGCGTTGGACTTGCGGTCGCCCTGAAAGAGGGGCGCCGTGCGGGTTTTCCGGCGTCGCTTGCACTTCGCCAAAACGCGCATTATAGATCAGAGCGCGCCCTGTGGGGAGAGCAAATGTCGCAGCAGGGCGGGCGGCACTTCATTCGCTAAAATGGTCAGCAATAACACAGCGTCGTCTGGCTTAATGCCAGACGTATAGCGGCTGTACCCAGTCTGGAGACGTGGATCCGGGCTGGCGCCGATTGACTTTTCAGTCTCCACGACGTCCCCCGGGGCACAGGAGAAGCATCTTGAGTTCGAAATCCCGGCCGTCGGCCGCCCCTGCGGTGGTGCAGACTTATCCGGCAGTGATCGGCGTGGGCTCTTCGGCGGGCGGGCTCGAAGCCCTGACCCAGCTGATCAGCGCGCTGCCGCCGCATTTTCCGGCCAGCCTGGTGGTGGTGCAGCACCTGTCGCCCACGCACCAGAGCATGCTGGCGCAGCTGCTGGGCCGCAAGACCTCGCTGCTGGTGCGCGAGATCGTCCATCAGGAGCCGCTGCAGCCCGGCATCATTTACGTCACCCCGGCCAACCGCAACGTCACCGTGGGCGGCGACCGCCTGCTGCTGCAGGAGCCCGACGCCCACGTCGTGCCCAAGCCCTCGGTCAACGTGCTGTTCGCCAGCCTGGCTGAAGCCTATGGCGAGAACGCCATCGGCGTCATCCTGTCGGGCACGGGCTCGGACGGCACGACCGGCATGCTGGCGATCAAGGCCTCGGGTGGGATGACGTTTGCGCAGCAGCCCGACACGGCCAAATACCCCGGTATGCCCACGGCGGCGATCGACGCGGGCTGCGTGTCGCGCATCCTGCCGCCCGAGGACATTGCCCGCGAAGTCAGCCAGCTGGTGCTCAGCGGCGAACAGTCGGTGGCGCGCATGGCGGTGATGCCGCCTGCCAACCTCAAGACGCTGCTGACGCTGGTCAAACGCAAGACGCGGGTCGATTTCCAGCATTACAAGGAAAACACGCTGCTGCGCCGCATCGAGCGGCGGCTGGCGGCCACGCGCTGCGCTTCGCTGGAGGCCTATCTGGAGTACATCGAAGGCCACCCCGACGAGCTGGATCTGCTGTGCCAGGATCTGCTGATCTCGGTGACCTCGTTCTTTCGCGACCCCGACGTCTTCGAGGCGCTGGCGCACGAGTTCGCCACCTGGGTGGGCACGCGCCCGGCTGGCGAGGAGTTGCGCATCTGGGTGCCCGGCTGCGCCACGGGCGAGGAGGTCTACACCATCGCCATCCTGCTGTGCGAGGCCTTCGGGCAGCGCCTGTCGGACATCGGCGCGCGCATTTTTGCCACCGACATCGACCAGAGCGCCCTGGAAGTGGCGCGCCGGGGCATCTATCCGGTCTCGTCCGCCAAGACCATCCCGGCCGAGCTGCTGCACCGCTATTTCATCCGCCAGGGCGACAGCCTGCAGGTGCGCAAGCAGATCCGCGACATGGTGGTTTTCGCCCGCCAGGACGTGGTGCAGGATCCGCCTTTCATGCGGCTGGACCTGGTCAGCTGCCGCAACCTGCTGATTTACTTCAACGCCGAGCTGCAGGAGAAGGTGCTCAAGCTGTTTCACCTCTCGCTCATGCCGGGCGGCCTGCTGCTGCTGGGCAAATCGGAAAGCATCGCGCGCCAGGGGGCATTGTTTGATGTGGCGCAGAAAAAGGCCAAGCTGTTCCGCAAGGTCAGCCGCGTGGGCGATCCGGCCACGCCGGAAGTTGGCAACAACCTGGTCAGCTCCATTGTCCGGCTGGCGCAGACGCCCCGCCCGCAGTCCATCGAGGCCCAGGTGGGGGAGACGCTCAACCGCCTGTATGCGCCCCCCAGCATCCTGGTGTCGCGCAGCATGGATGTGCTGCGCCTGCAAGGCGATGTCGGCCGCTTCCTGACGCTGTCCAGCGGCAAGGCCTCGCTCAACCTGCTGGGCATGCTGCCGCGTGAGTTGCGGCTGGAGCTGCAGCGCCTGCTGCGCCAGATCGAATCCGACCCCGACCTGCGCCGCAGCCCGCCGCGCCGCGTGCAGCTGCAGGATGGCTCGGTGGCGCTGGTGCGCCTGGCCGTGCACGTGGTCACCAAAGACCCGATGACGCTGCTGGTCTGCCTGGAAACCGTTGCGGCGCCCGACACCGCGCCGCCCGCCGAGGCGCCCGCGCCGGATGCGAGCGCGGTGGTGTCCGTGGTGGACGAATCCACGGTGCGCCGCCTGGAGGACGATCTCGCCGCCGCGCAGGAAAGCCTGCAGACGGTGGTCGAAGAACTGGAGACCTCGAACGAAGAGCTGCAGGCTGTCAACGAGGAAATGCAGGCCGCCAACGAGGAAATGCAGGCCAGCAACGAGGAACTCGAGGCCAGCAACGAGGAGCTGCAGTCCAGCAACGAAGAGCTGACCACGGTCAACGAGGAGCTGTCGGTCAAGACCCACGAGCTGGGCGAGCTCAACCAGGAGCTGGGCAACGTCCTGGCCAGCATCGACTTCCCGGTGATCGTGCTGGACACCCAGCACCAGCTGATGCGCTGGAACCAGATCGCCCGCCAGATGTTTGGCCTGGGCGAAGTGCGCCGCATCGCCATCGAGCACACCTCGCTGCTCAGCACCTGGCCGGACCTGATGGTCAAGCTGCAGTGGGCGATGGAAAACGCCGCGCTGCACGAATCGGTGTGCACGCGCGGCGAGCGCCACTACATCATGCGCATCACGCCCTACGTTGAGGGCGCGCCAGCGGGCACGATCCGCGGCGCGGTGCTGACGCTGATCGACCAGACGCTGGTGATCGACACCGAGGCCAAGCTGCGCCTGGCACGCGCGCAGCTTCACGAGGTCATCAACAGCTCGACCAACCTGATTGCCGTCAAGGACCAGCAGGGGCGGCTGCTTTATGCCAACCGGCGCTACCTCGAGGCCCTGAACCTGCCGACCGACGACCAGAAATCGCTGGGCCGCACCGATTTCGAGCTGCTGCCCATGACGCTGGCGCGCGCGCTGCGCGACCCGGAGCTGGACATGCTGGAAAGCGGCCAGGCCATCGAGCGTGAAGAGGTGCTGCAGTTGCCCGGTGCGCGCGGCGAGTATCTGGCGGCGCGCTACCCGGTGCGCGGCGAAAGCGATGAAATTTTCGCCACCGTCACGCAGCTGACCGATATTTCGGGCATGAAATCGGCCGAGCGCAGCCTGCGCAGCCAGGCGCTGATGTTCCAGAACACGCTGGACGCGCTGGTGGATCCGGTGGTGGTGGTTAGCCGCGACGGGTTCATCACCCATTTCAACGAGGCCTGGACCCGCTTTGTCGCGCAGCTGGACCGCAGTGCGGGCACGGACACAATCAAGGACAGGCCGCCCCAGGGCCACGGCATTGGCGATGTCTACCAGCTCGCTGCCGAAGGCCCGCCCGGACAGGATCTGCTCGCAGCGCTGGCCCGCGCCGGGGCGGGCGAGGTCGTCCAGCAGGACTGCGCCGTGCACATGGGCGGCCAGACGCGCTGGATGATGGTGCGCATGTCGCCCATGCACCGCGAGCACGGCGGCGTCGTCGTGCTGCACGTGGACATGACCGAGCAGCGCCGCCTGAATGACCGCCTGCGCCTGGCGTCCACGGTGTTTGACAATTCCAACGACGCCATTCTGGTGTTCTCTGGCACGGGCGAGGTCCTGATGGCCAACCTGCCGGCCGAGCGCCTGCTGGGCTACGCCAGCGGTGCGCTCACGGGCAAGATGGTCATGGCGCTGCTGGAGCCGCAGTTCAGCCGCCAGATCACCCGCCGCGTGATCAGCAGCGCCATCAAGGAGCGCAACTGGCGCGGCGAGCTGTCGGTCCTAACCGCCAGCGGCCGCGTGCTGCCGATGTGGACGGGCATTTCCGCCGTGATGGACGAATCGGGCGAGCTGCTGCACTGGGTGGCGCTGGCCAGCGACATCAGTCGCCTCAAGGAGACGCAGACCCACCTCTCCAAAATGGCCTATTACGACGGCCTGACCGGGCTGCCCAACCGCCGGCTGTTTGGCGAATACCTGACCAGCGCCATGCGCCGGGCGCGGCGCAATTCGGCGACGATGGCGCTGCTGTTCATTGATCTGGACCGCTTCAAGACCATCAACGACACGCTGGGCCACCACATCGGCGACGAGATGCTCTGCCACCTGGCGCGACGCATCTGCGCCGAGCTGCGCGACACCGATCTGGTTGCGCGGCTGGGCGGCGACGAGTTCACCATCCTGCTCGAAGGCGTCGAGACCGCCGACGACGTGCGCCACGTCTGCCAGAAGCTGCTGCAGGTGCTGTCGCGCCCGGTCGAGCTCGATCATCAGGTGATTTACACCAGCGCCAGCATCGGCGTGGCGCTTTTCCCCGAGCACGCCAGCGACGAGGCCACGCTGATCCGCCGCGCCGACAGCGCCATGTACAACGCCAAGAGCCTGGGCCGCAGCCAGTTCAGTTTCTACGAGGAAAGCCTGGAATCGCAGTCCAGCGAGCGCCTGACGCTGGAAACCGGCCTGCGCCAGGACGCGGGTTTTGCCGATTTCGAGGTCTACTACCAGCCCATCATCGACCTGCAGGGCGACCAGCCGCCGCGCATGGAGGCGCTGCTGCGCTGGCACCACCGCTTCATCGGGGCGGTTGAACCGGCACGGTTTATCCCGGTGGCCGAGGACATCGGCCTGATCCACAGCCTGGGCAAATGGGTGCTGCAGCAGGCCTGCGAGCAGTTCCGTCGCAGCCGCGACGGCCGCCCCGGTGCGCCGGGGGCCATGGCGGGCGTGAGCGTCAACCTCTCGCCCGTGCAGATCCGCCAGCCGGGCCTGGCCGAGTATGTCGAATCGCTGCTGGAAACCTATGATATTCCGCAAGGGTATCTGACGCTGGAAATCACCGAATCCATGCTGCTGGAAGACACCGAGCTGGTCAAACAGACGCTGACGCGGCTGCGCCGCATGAAAGTCAATATCGCGCTGGATGATTTCGGCACGGGCTATTCCAGCCTGGCGCAACTGCGCCTGCTGCCGATCAATATCCTGAAAATCGACAGCAGCTTCATCCAGCAGATCGACAGCGAGCAGCCCGACCAGACGCTGGTGGCCGCCATCATCGCCATGGCCCGCGAGCTGGGCCTGAAAGTGGTGGCCGAAGGCGTGGAGACCCAGGAGCAGCTGGCGCTGCTCAAACGCCTGGGCTGTGATTTTGCCCAGGGCTTCCTGACCGGGCGGCCCGAACCCATCGCCCAGCCCGCCTGAGCGCTTTTTTTGAAACCCTGCAATACCGACAGACCGAATCCCCGCATGAGCCCGAATCAATCTCTTCTTTCCGCCTTTTCCGTCACGCACAAATGGCCGCCGCAGTATCCGGACCGGCTGCAGCTCTATACCCTGGCGACGCCCAATGGCGTCAAGGTATCCATCGCGCTGGAGGAAATGGGCCTGCCTTACGAAGCCCACCGCATCGATTTCGGCAGCAATGATCAGCTCTCGCCCGAATTTGTCGGCACATTCCTCAACAACAAGATTCCCGCGCTGATCGACCCGGACGGCCCGGGGGGCCAGCCGCTGGCGCTGTTTGAATCAGGCGCCATGCTGGTTTATCTGGCCGAGAAAACCGGGCAGTTTCTGCCCAAAGACCCGGCCCGGCGCTACGAAGCCCTGCAGTGGCTGATGTTCCAGATGGGCGGCGTCGGCCCCATGTTTGGCCAGGTGGGCTTTTTCGTGCTGTTCGGCGGCCGCGATTTTGAAGACAAGCGTCCCCGCGACCGCTACCTGGCCGAAAGCCGCCGCCTGCTGGGCGTGCTGGAGCAGCGCCTGACCGGCCGCCGCTGGATCATGGGTGACGACTACACCATCGCCGACATGGCCATCCTGCCCTGGGTGCGCAACCTGATCGAGCGCTACGGCGTCGGCGACCAGGTCGGCTGGTCCGATTTCCCTGAAACCGCCCGCGTGCTCGCCCAGTTCGTGCAGCGTCCTGCGGTGCAGAGGGGGTTGGCGGTGGGGGCTTGACTGACCCGTTGATGAATGGGTGCGCAAGGAGTCGCTTCAGTTGCTTATTCCTTCCGTATTTCGATTGACGGGGTTTTCGTAGATACGATAACATCATGTATATCACTTTCGATCCGGCCAAACGGGAGCGAACGCTGAGCGAAAGGGGTATCGACTCTGCCGATGCCAAGGCCGTTTTTGAAGGCCCCACGCTGGAGCTGGAGGATGTGCGCAACGACTACGGCGAACAGCGCATCCTTTGCTACGGTTTTCTGGACCAGCGTCTGGTCGTTGTCGGCTACGTGGCGCGCGGCGAAGATCGACATGTTTTCAGCATGAGGAAAGCCAATGATCGCGAACAGACCCGCATTCTCCCCCTCCTGGACTTCTGATCTGGCTCGGCTGGATGCCCACACCATTACCCCAGCCGAGTACGACGAGCTGCCCGAGCTGACCGACGAGATGCTGGCGCGGGCACGCATCAACAAGGGCGGTCGGCCGCTGTCCGCCAGTCCGCGCAAATTGATATCGCTGCGGCTGCCCGCCGAGGTGATCGAGCGCTGGCGGGCCACTGGGCCAGGCTGGCAGACCCGCATGGCCGAGCGGCTGGCGCAGCCGCTGGAGAAGGCGTGATCGCTCAATACGGCTCCGTCGCGCAAAGACCGCCTGCGCAACATCTGAACCACCTTCTGGGCATCCGCCTGCCCATCATTCAGGCGCCGATGGCCGGGGTGCAGGGCAGTGCACTGGCGCTGGCGGTGTGTCGCGCTGGGGGGCTGGGCTCGCTGCCAGCGGCGGCGCTGAGTCCGCAGGCGCTGCAGGCCGAGCTGGAAGTGATGGCCCGCGATTCGGGCGGCCTGGCGTGGAACCTGAACTTTTTCGCCCACACCCCGCCCGTGCCCGATGCGGGCCGCGAAGCCGCATGGCGGCAGGTTCTGGCGCGCTATTATGCGCAGCACGGCATCGATCCGGATCGCGTTCCCGCAGGCGCCGGGCGCAGTCCGTTTGACGAAGCGCTGGCCGACCTGGCCGAGCCTTTCCGGCCGCCGGTGGTCAGTTTTCACTTTGGTTTGCCCTCCAAGGCGCTTCTGGCGCGGGTGCGCGGCTGGGGCGCAAAGGTGCTGTCCAGTGCCACGACGGTGGACGAGGCGCTGTGGCTGCAGGATCACGGCGCCGACGCCATCATCGCGCAGGGGCTGGAGGCGGGCGGGCACCGGGGCCACTTCCTGTCGCACGATGTTTCGGCGCAGATGGGCACTTTCGCGCTGCTGCCGCAAGTGGTGCGCGCCGTCAAGCTGCCGGTGATCGCCGCGGGCGGGATCGCCGATGCGGCGGGTGTGGCGGCGGCTTTCGCGCTGGGTGCGGCTGGAGTTCAAGCCGGGACGGCCTATCTGCTGTGCCCCGAGGCCAGCACCAGCGCGCTGCACCGCGCCGCGCTGGCCAGCCCGCAGGCGCGTCACACGGCGCTGACCCGGCTGTTCACCGGCGGCGCGGCGCGCGGCATTGTCAACGGCGCCATGCGCGAGCTGGGTGGGCAGGAAGATGCTGCACCGGCGTTTCCGCTGGCCACCGCAGCCATCGCGCCGCTGCGTACTGCCGCCGAACGGGCGGGCCGCAGCGATTTCACGCCGCTGTGGTGCGGTCAGAACGCCAGCGGTTGCAGGGCCATTCCGGCTGCCGACGTCACGGCGGCGCTGGCGCAGGGTCTGCCGGATCAGGCCTGATGGGCTGAAAGAGCGGGCTGAGTCCGCTCAGCCCCGGCGTCGCATCACCCTCAAACCCAGCGCGGCCAGAGCGCCGATCAGCAGCGCGACCGGCCCTGTTGCCCCGCCTCCGCCGCCACTGCTGACACCACCGTCACTGCTCCCCAGCAGTGCAGGCGTGGGCGCGGTGCTGGGCGGTATGCCGCCCACGTCCAGCGCTGACAGATGGACGGCATTGCGCACCGGCGGGGTATAGGGCTGCCCCGCGGCGTGCAGGACGGCCCAGCGCAGGGCCTCCTGGGCATCCAGCTGGCCCGCACCGCAGGTGCTGGGGGTGCAGTTGCACGACCCGGCGGCGCTGGCCGAGCAGCTGGGCCAGCCATCGACCACGGTGTGCGGGCGGGCGCTGGCTTTCAGGCCCTGGATGATCTCGTCCGGTGTCAGGGCCGGATCGGCCTGCAGCATCTGCGCCGCTGCCGCTGCGGCCATGGGCGCGGTGAAGCTGGTGCCCTGGACCGTGGTGTAGGCCGCCAGGCGAGGGCGCGTGGTGCCGGTGTTGCTCAGGGTCAGCACGCCGCTGTCATCCCAGGGCTGTCCGTTGACATCACCGCCCGGCGTTGACAGGGCCACCTGCGGGCCGAAGCTGCTGTACCAGGCCTTCATGCCCAGGCGGTTGAGCGCCGCCACCGTCAACACCCCCGGACAGTTGCCCGGCCGCTCGACGGCGCCCGCCTCGTTACCGGCCGCAGCCACCACCAGCACGCCGCGCTGGCGCAGTTCGGCGATCACGCGGCTGTAGCTGGCATCGCAGGCCTGCGCGTGCCCCAGACTGAAGTTGATGATGCGCGCCGGGGTCGGGTTGGGCGGCATCAGTGTGGCGCAGCCCTGCGCCGGATCGTAGGGGTTGAGGAAAGTGCGGCAGACACCCGGTATTCCGGCGGCCCAGCGCATGGCGTCGATCACATCCTGCGTGCTGGCGCCGCACAGGCCCGATACGCGCAGTGGCATCACCCGGGCCAGTGGTGTGGCGGACGCCACGCCCATTGCATTGTTGCTGGTGGCAGCCAGAACGCCCATGACGCTGGTGCCGTGCCAGGAGCTGTCCTGGCTGTCGCAGCCGGAAAACCGGTCGGGAGAGGCGTTGATGCGGAACTGGCTCAGGGCGTCGCCTGGATCGCTGGGATCGGCGTCGCGGCCATCGCCGTCATTGGCGTAGCTGGCGTCGGCGACAAAATCGTAGCCTGGCAGCAGGCGGCGGGTGTCGAAGTCAGGGTGCGCAGTGATGCCGCTGTCCAGCACCGCGATCACTGGCAGCGGATTTCCGGGCTGGGCAGCCTGCAGCGGATCAAAACCCGCCGCTGCCGGGTTGCCTGGCCCGACGGGCTGCAGCCACCACTGCTCGGGCCAGTAAGGGTCATCGGGGGTGGCCGCGTGGGCTGCGGTCTGCATCAGCATCAGACCGGCCAGCAGCGCAGCAGACAGCAGCAGGGCGGACAGGCCCCGGCGGCGGGTTTGTGGGTCGGGCAGCAGGGGCATGGCGGCAGTCCTCGAATTCATTCTGAAACGATTGTGCCACTGGCGCTCCTGACGCCATGCGTGGGCGCAAAAAAACCGCCTGAGGCAGCCGGTGGGCGTCCTGCAGGCGGATGGGGTGCGCTGTGGGCGGGCGCTTACTTGCTGGCGACCACGCGGGCCATTTCCAGGCACTTGTTGGAGTAACCCCACTCGTTGTCGTACCAGCTCACGACTTTGACGAAGGTGCCGTCCAGCTGGATGCCTGCGTCGGCGTCGAACACGCTGGTGCAGGTTTCGCCGCGGAAATCGGTGGCGACGACCTTGTCTTCGGTGTAGCCCAGCACGCCTTTCAGGGCGCCTTGGCTCTGTGCCTTCATTTCGGCGCAGATGTCCTTGTAGTCTGCCGGGGTGTTCAGCTCGACCGTCAGGTCAACCACCGACACGTCGCTGGTCGGCACGCGGAAGGACATGCCGGTCAGCTTGCCCTTCAGTTCCGGCAGGACCACGCCCACCGCCTTGGCCGCGCCCGTGCTGCTGGGGATGATGTTTTCCAAGATGCCTCGGCCGCCGCGCCAGTCCTTGTTGGACGGGCCATCGACGGTTTTCTGCGTGGCGGTGGCGGCGTGCACCGTGGTCATCAGGCCGCGCTTGATGCCCCACTTGTCGTTGAGCACCTTGGCGATCGGCGCCAGGCAGTTGGTCGTGCAGCTGGCGTTGGAAACAATTGCCTGGCCCGCGTATTTGTCGTGGTTGACGCCGTAGACAAACATCGGCGTGTCGTCTTTGCTGGGGGCGGAGAAGATGACTTTCTTCGCGCCCGCGGCCAGGTGCTTCTCGCCCGCATCCTTGGTCAGGAACAGGCCGGTGGCTTCCAGGACGACGTCGGCGCCGACCTCGTTCCACTTCAGGTTGGCGGGATCGCGCTCCTGCGTCAGGCGGATGCGGTTGCCGTTGACGATGAGCGTGTTGCCTTCGACCGACACGTCGGCCTTGAAGCGGCCGTGCACGCTGTCGTACTGCAGCATGTAGGCGAGGTAGTCGGGTTCCAGCAGGTCGTTAATGGCGACGATCTGGATGTCGTGGAAGTTCAGCACCGCCGAGCGCAGCACATTGCGGCCGATGCGGCCAAAACCGTTGATACCGATCTTGAGGGTCATGTTGAGTCCTTGGTTGACAGCGGAAAACAGGTCCGGTTCAGGGAAGTTGGGCAAAAAGCGCCGGGCCTACGGGGTCTAGCTTAATCGACAAATGGTCCGGTCCGCGTCCGGCCCGATTGAGAAAACCTCAACCCGGGCTTGATGCGGACCTGAACCCAGCCGCGCGGCCTCAGGCGCCCAGCACCTCGCGGGTGGCCTGCGCAAGGTGGCTGGCGGTGAGGCCAAACAGCTCGAACAGCTGCCCGGCCGGGGCCGATTCGCCGTAGCGGTCCAGGCCTAGCACGCGGGCGCAGCCGTAGCGGTACCACAGGCCGGTGACGCCCGCCTCGATGGCCAGGCGCGGCACGCCGACGGGCAGCACGCGATCGCGGTACGCGGCATCCTGGCGGTCGAAGGCCTCGCAGCAGGGCATGGAGACCACGCGCGCAGCGATGCCGCTCTCGGCCAGCTGGGCCTGCGCGGCCAGGGCGATGGACAGCTCGCTGCCGGTGGCGATCAGCACGGCCTGCGCGGCGCTGGCGGGTTCGCTCAGCACATAGCCGCCGCGCGCGATGTCGGCCAGGCTGGCCTTGGGCGCGTAGGGCAGGTTCTGGCGCGACAGCAGCAGGGCGCTGGGCCGATCTTTGGCCTGCAGCGCGCTGGTCCAGGCGACCAGGGTTTCGGCGGTGTCGGCGGGGCGCCAGACGTCCAGACCGGGGATCAGGCGCAGGCTGGCCGCGTGCTCGACCGACTGGTGGGTCGGGCCGTCTTCGCCCAGGCCAATCGAGTCGTGGGTGAAGACGTGCACCACGCGGCGCTTCATCAGCGCGGCCATGCGCAGGGCGTTGCGGCTGTAATCCGAGAAGGTCAGGAAAGTGCCGCCGTAAGGGATGTAGCCGCCGTGCAGCGCGATGCCGTTCATGATGGCGGCCATACCGAACTCGCGCACGCCGTAGTTGATGTGGCGGCCGATGTGGCCGGTGGCATCGGTGACGACGCTGCCGGTGGATTCGTCAAAGCGCAGCTTGGGCGTGTGGCTGGTGTTGGTCAGGTTGGAGCCGGTCAGGTCAGCCGACCCGCCCAGCAGCTCGGGCAGGGCGCCGGTCAGCCATTCCAGCGCGTTCTGGCTGGCTTTGCGGCTGGCGATGGTTTCGGCCTTGGCGTGCGTGGCGGCCAGCGCGGCCTGGGCCGATGCGGCGAAATCGTCAGGCAGCTCGCCCGCCAGACGGCGCTGAAGCTGCGCGGCCAGTTCGGGGAAGGCTTGGCGGTAGGCGGCGAACTGCTGGTTCCAGACGGCCTCTTCGTTGCCGCCCTGGGCGCGTGCGTTCCAGGCGTCGTACACGTCCTGGGGGATGGTCCAGGGCTCGTGATCCCAGCCCAGCGACTGGCGGGTCAGCTTGATTTCCTCGGCGCCCAAGGGCTCGCCGTGGGCCTTGGCGGTGCCCGCGCGGTTGGGGCTGCCGTGGCCGATGCGCGTGGTGCAGATGATCAGGTTGGGCGCGTTGTCCAGGGTTTTGGCCTGGGCGATGGCGCGTTCGACCTCGTCAGCATCGTGGCCGTCCACCGGGCCGATCACGTTCCAGCCGTAGGCAGCAAAGCGCTCGGCGATGTTCTCGCTGAACCAGGGCTGGACTTCGCCGTCGATCGAGATGCCATTCGAGTCATAGAGCGCGATCAGCTTGTTCAGGCGCCAGGACGCGGCCAGGGCGCAGGCCTCGTGGCTGACGCCTTCCATCATGCAGCCGTCGCCCAGGAAGGCGTAGGTGTGGTGGTTGATGATGTCGTAGCCGGGGCGGTTGAACTCGGCAGCGAGCAGCTTTTCGGCCAGCGCCATGCCGACCGCGTTGCAGATGCCCTGGCCCAGCGGCCCGGTGGTGGTCTCGACACCGGGGGTCACATCGACTTCGGGGTGGCCCGGCGTCTTGCTGTGCAGCTGGCGGAAGCCTTTCAGGTCGTCCATGGTCAGCTCGTAGCCCGTCAGGTGCAGGAGCGAGTACAGCAGCATCGAGGCGTGGCCGTTGGACAGCACGAAGCGGTCGCGGTCGGGCCACAGCGGGTTGGCCGGGTTGTGGCGCAGGTGGCGGCCCCACAGCGCGGCAGCCATGTCGGCCATGCCCATGGGGGCGCCGGGGTGGCCGGAGTTGGCCTGCTGGACGGCGTCCATGGCGAGGGCGCGCACGGCGTTGGCCATGGCGGTGTACTGTTCGGGGCTGAGCGATTTCATGGAAGGCACCTGGTCGCGGCGGCAGAGCGCCGGGTTGGGAGATCGGGGGATGTCACAATCACGGGCGGTGATTTTACCGGCCAATTCTGCTGCGCCATGAGCCATCTTCAAGACTCTTTACCTCCGGTGACCCGCGCCATGATCCTGGCGGCTGGACGCGGCGAGCGCATGCGCCCGCTGACCGACGCTGCGCCCAAGCCGCTGCTGGCGGTGCACGGCCGGCCGCTCATCGTCTGGCACCTGCTGGCGCTGGCGCGCGCCGGGGTGCGCCAGGTGCTGATCAATACCGCCTGGCTGGGCGATCAGTTCGAGCCTTGCTTGGGCGACGGCCGCCGTTTTGGTCTGCAGATTCTTTATTCGCACGAGGGTCGGGATTACGGCCAGGCGCTGGAAACCGCCGGTGGCCTGGCCACGGCCTGGCCATTGCTGCAGGGCGGCGCCGATGACGAAGCAATCTGGCTGGTCTCGGGCGACATTTACGCCCCGCGCTGGCAGTACAGCGCCGAGGCGGCTGCGCGCTTTGCGGCCAGCCCGGATGACGCCGCGCTGTGGCTGGTGCCCAACCCCGGCTTTCACGCGCAGGGCGATTTCGATCTGGACGGCGACCGTGTTCGCCGTCACCCGCCGGGCGCCGACGGCCAGATTGCGCGCCACCCCTACACCTACGCCAATGTGGCGCTGGTGCGCCGTCGCCTGGTTCAGGGCATCGCGCCCGGCCAGCGCGCGGCGCTGGGGCCTTGCCTCTTTGATGCGGCGGCGCGGGGCGCCCTGGCCGGGCACCTGTGGAACGACGGTGCCGACGGGCCCTGGCTCAACGTCGGCACGCCGCAGGAGCTGGAGCGCGCCAACGCCGCCCCGGCTCCCGGCGGGACGGATCACGCGGGCCGTCAGCTCGGCTGATAGCCCCAGGCGATCAGCGTAGCCAGGCCGCCCACGGTCTGCAGCAGGCGGCCCCGTTTTTACAGCAGCGGCACGTCGGTGACGGCCTGCACCGATTCGCGCGTCTCGCCCTCGGCGACTTCAACGAGCTTCAGCCCCTGCGGCGTCACGTCGATCACCGCGAGGTCGGTGATGATGCGGTCGACCACGCCCACGCCGGTCAGCGGCAGGGTGCATTCGGGGATGATTTTGGTGCTGACCTTGCCATCCTTGCTGCGCGCCACGTGCTCCATCAGCACGATGACGCGGCCCACGCCCGCCACCAGATCCATGGCGCCGCCCATGCCTTTGACCATCTTGCCCGGGATCATCCAGTTGGCCAGATCGCCCTGGCCGGAGACCTGCATGGCGCCCAGAATGGACAGGTTGATCTTGCCGCCCCGGATCATGGCGAAGCTGTCGTGGCTGCCGAAAATGCTCGAGCCCGGCAGCGTCGTCACCGTCTGTTTGCCCGCGTTGATCAGGTCGGCATCGACCTCGTCGTCGGTGGGGAAAGGGCCGATGCCCAGCATGCCGTTCTCGCTTTGCAGCCAGACGTCCACGCCTTCGGGGACGTGGTTGGCCACCAGCGTGGGCAGGCCAATGCCCAGGTTCACATAAAAGCCGTCCTGCAGCTCGGCAGCCGCCTTGGCCGCCATTTGGTCACGATTCCAGGCCATGTTTCGTCCTTTGATGGGTCAGGGTGCAGGGTGCATGTCGCGGCGTCAGGCGGCCGGACGGGTGGTGCGCTGTTCGATGCGCTTTTCGGGCGTGGCGTTGAGCACGATGCGGTGCACGTAAATGCCCGGCAGGTGGACGGCGTCCGGGTCCATGGCGCCCACGTCGACGATCTCCTCGACCTCGACCACGCACACTTTGCCCGCCATGGCGGCGGCCGGGTTGAAGTTGCGCGCCGTGCGGCGGAACTGCAGGTTGCCGCTGGCGTCCGCGCGGTGCGCCTTGACCAGCGAGACCTCGGGCAGCAGCGCGCGCTCCATCACATAGGTTTTGCCGTCGAACTCGCGCGTTTCCTTGCCTTCGGCCACCAGCGTGCCCACGCCCGTCTGGGTGAAGAAAGCCGGGATGCCCGCGCCGCCCGCGCGCAGCTTTTCAGCCAGCGTGCCCTGGGGCGTGAACTCCAGCTCCAGCTCGCCGCTGAGGTACTGGCGCTCGAACTCCTTGTTCTCGCCGACGTAGCTGGAGATCATTTTTTTGATCTGCCGCGTCGCCAGCAGCTTGCCCAGGCCAAAGTTGTCCACACCGGCGTTGTTGGAGATCACCGTCAGGTTTTTGGCGCCGGTGGCCTGCAGGGCGTCGATCAGGGCCTCGGGGATGCCGCACAGGCCAAAGCCGCCGACAGCCAGGAGCTGGCCGTCGTGGATGAGTCCTGCCAGCGCGGCATCGGCGGAAGGGTAGATTTTGTTCATGTCCGACCTTGTGCTGAAAGAAAAGAAAGAAGATTCGCCCGGATCGCCTTCATTGCGATTCGGGCCGGATTCAGGCGAGAGACTCAGCGGGGGCAGGAACGCCGCCCGATTCGCGCAGCGTCACCAGCGCCTGGCGCAGCGGCGCAGGCAGGGCGATGGCCTTACCGGCTTCGTAGTGCACCCACACCACCGTGGCGCCGCCGCGCGCCAGCGGCACGTCGGGCGCATCGGTGCGGGCCATCGTGATGTAGGTGTCGAAGCTGGACCGGCCGATCTCGCCCAGGAAGTGCGTCACGCGCAGCGTGGCCGGGTGGGTGATCTGGGCCAGGAAGTTGCAGAAGGCATTGATGACCACCGGGCCGGTGCCGGGCGCGACGGCCTCGGCGGCGCCGGGCTGGGTGGCGTAAAGATCCTGCAGCATCTCGATGCGCGCCGATTCCATGTAGCGGAAATAGATCGCGTTGTTGATGTGCTGGAAAGCGTCCATGTCCCCCCAGCGGGTGGGGATGTCACAGTGGTGGACCCGGACGATGTCGGAGGGCAGATCCAGTTTCATGGGCAGCAGGCTCTTGATGCGATGCACCATTCTAGCGGCAGCCCGCCGCGCATCCTGCCAGCGATGCGGTCAACGGCGCGCCGCAGGCACCAGGCGCAGGATCAGCGGCATCACCAGCAGCGCCAGCACGATGCCAATCACATCGGCCACGACATCGTGCCAGTCCGACTGGCGCGTGGGCGTCAGCGCCTGCAGCACCTCGATGGCCACGCCAAACAGCACCAGCAGCGCCAGCGGCACACTGCGGTGACGCGGAAACGCCAGGCAGCCCAGCACCGTCAGCACGAAAAACGCCAGCACATGGTTGGATTTGTCCCAGCCGGTGCTCAGCGCTTCCGGCACGCTGGGCACCAGCGCCAGAACCAGGGTAGCGCACAGCCCCGCCACGAACACGAGTCGCCAGGGGCGCTGCGCCCGCTCGGGATCAGAGAGAAAAGACAGCTTCATGTCAGCATTGTGGCATGGGTGGGTATCCAGGCGATCAAAGATGCCCGCGCCGGGAAAGTGACCCGCGCGGCCAGTCTGGATGATCTGATGAACGATCTGAATGCGGACGCCTGATTACACGGGACAATTCAGACGGGATTACCGGCGTGAGGCAAAGGGCCGCTTTCGCACGACGCTGGATTCAGAGATGCGCGCGATTTTGTCGCTGCTTCTGGCGGATCTGCCTCTGGAGCCACGCCACCGCGATCACGCTCTGACGGGGGACTGGAGCGATCATCGCGACTGCCATATCAAGCCCGATCTGGTTCTCGTTTACCAAAAACCGGACGCGCACACTTTGCGGCTGGTGCGGCTGGGCTCGCACGCAGAACTGGGGCTTTAGACCCTGCCCACCCTCACAGCGGCTTGTAAGCAATCGCCTCAATCTCCACCTTGCAGTCCACCATCATGGCTGACTGCACGCAGGAGCGGGCGGGGGGTGGGCCGGTGAAATAGCTCTGGTAGATGCGGTTGAAGGTCCAGAAATCGCGCGTGTCGTCCAGCCAGACGGTCATTTTGATGACGTCGTCCAGCGTGCAGCCCGCCAGCGCCAGCACTTTTTTGACGTTGGCGAAGGTGCGGTGGGTCTGGGCTTCGATGCCGCCGGGTTCGATCTCGCCGTTCTCGCCCATGGCGACCTGGCCGGAGATGTAGACAAAATCCCCCGCGCGCACGGCGGGCGAGAAGGGCAGGCGCTGGCCACCGGCGCCGGACGGGGTGTGGCCAAAATGTTCGCGGTGTGCGGTCATGGGTTTCCTCGGGGATTTTTTGAAGCGCTTATTTGACGGCGCCGCTGGACAGGCCCTGGACCATGTAGCGCTGCATCCAGGCGAAAAGCACCGCCACGGGCACCACGGCGCAGACGGTGGCGGCCATGACCAGCTCCCATTTGACGACGTACTGCCCGGCGACCATATTGGTCACCAGCACGGTCAGGGTCTGGTTTTCTTCTGAGCGGATCAGGGTGTAGACCACCGCGAACTCGTTCCAGGCGTTGACGAAGGTGAACAGCGCCGTCACCGCCATGGCGGGCACCGCCAGCGGCAGGAAGACCTTGAACACCGTGCGCACCGCACCCGAGCCTTCAAGCCAGGCCGATTCTTCCAGGTCGCGCGGAATGCTCTGAAAATAGGACGACAGCATCCACACCGCAAAAGCGATGCCGAAAGCGCTGTACGCAATCACCACGCCCAGGCGCGAATCAACCAGGTTGCCGCCGTCAAACCAGGGCGTGACGGCGGCCATTTTGAACAGGCCCAGCACCAGCAGGATGGGCGAAAGCATCTGCGTGATCAGCAGAAACTGCCGGTAAGCGCCCTGGCCGCGAAACTGCAGCCGCGCAAAAGCGTAGGCGGCCGGGACGCTGACGATCAGCGTCAGCACGGTGGCCGACAGCGAGACCAGCAGGCTGTTGAACAGCGCCGTGCCAAAGCCGGTCTGCGTCCACATGTCGCTGAAATTGCGCCACTGCCAGACCTGCGGCAGCCAGCGCGCGGGGTAGACGTAGATTTCGCTGGCCGGTTTGACGGCGGTCAGAAACATCACCGCAAAGGGAAAAATCACCACGACCACCAGCGGCGAGAGCACCAGCCAGCAGATCAGGCTGCGGCGCAGTTTGGCGGCGTTCATGCGGCGCTCCCTTCGGCGCCCGAGCCCGAACCGGCTCGCCCCTGCAGCCGGGCGTAAATGATGGTGAAGGTCAGCAGCAGCGCCAGCATCATCAGCGAGATGGCGGCGGCCTCGCCCGGACGGCCCAGGCGGAAGCCTAGCTGGTAAAGGTAAGTGACCATGATGTGGGTGGCGTTGTCCGGCCCGCCCTGGGTCATGATCCAGATGATGGGAAACGAGTTGAACACGTAGATCACGTTCAGCACGATGGCCATATTGATGAAGGGCCGCAGCAGCGGCAGCGTCAGGCGGCGGAACTGCTGCCAGCTCGAAGCGCCTTCCATGTCGGCAGCCTCGTAAATGTCGGTGGGGACGGACGACAGCCCGCCCAGAAAAATCGTCACGGTGAAGGGAACGGACACCAGAATGCCCACCCCGACTTCCACCCAGAAGGCCATCTGGCCATTGGCCAGCCAGGAAATCGGCCCGGATATCAGCCCCAGACTGCCCAGCGAGGCGTTGACCATGCCGTACTGGTCATTGAAAGCCCAGCGCCAGACGATGGCCGTCATGGTCAGCGACACCGCCCAGGGCAGCATCACGATGGTTCGCGCCAGCCCCCGCCCGTAAAAATCGCGCTGCAGCACCAGCGACACCGGAATCGACACCAGAATGGTGCCGCCCACCACGCAGACCGTCCACTGCAGCGTGCGCCAGACCACCTGCCCGAACACCGGGTCGGCCAGCACTTGCTGGAAATTCGCCAGGCCCGTGAAGCCACGCACCGCGCCGAAGCGCGAGATCTCGTGCAGCGAGTGGTTGACGATGGTGTAGAAGGGGTAGCCGATGATGGCCACCGCCAGCAGCAGGCTGGGCGCAATCAGCGCCCAGGCCACCGCCGGGCGGCGGGTGGGATCCGGGCTCATGCTTTACTGGCTCAGCTTGGTGTTGGCCTCGGCGGCGGCCTTGTCCAGCGCGGCTTTGGGCTGGGCCTTGCCCAGATAGACGGCCTGCATGGCGTTGGTCACCGCCTGCGCCGTGTCCTCCCAGCCGGTCACCAGCGGGGCAAACTTGGCGTTGGGCAGCAGGGCAACAAACTTCGACAGCACCGGGTCCCTGGCGAACACCGGGTCTTCGGCCACGGCCTTGGTCACGGGCAGGAAGCCTTCGTTCTTGTCGAATTCGACGCGCGCTTCCTTGCTGAAGATGTAGCCCAGAAACTTCTTCGCGGTCTCCTTCTCTTTGGACGACTTGAACATCATGATCGAGTCGGTCACGCCGTAAGTGACGTTCTTGCCGCCATTGGGCAGGCCGGTGATGCCGTACTGCAGCTTGGGCGCGTCCTTGGCGATCTGCTTGGCCAGCGGCGGAATGGTGATGACCATGCCCAGTCGCCCCTGCTTGAACAGGCCGTGCAGGTCTTCGCGGCTGTAGCCGGTGACGCCGGGCTCGGTCAGGCCCTGGTCAATCATGCTCTTGTACAGCGTCGCGGCCTTGACCCCGGCGGCCGAGTTGAAAGCGGCCTTGCCCGAAGCATCGACCACGTCGCCGCCCATGCTCCACAGGCCGTAGTAGAAGTAGACGTCGGTCTCGATTTCCTTGCCCTGGACGCCAAACCCATAAGCGCCTGCGGCCTTGATTTTTTTGGCGGCAGCGACCACGTCATCCCAGGTCTTGGGGCCGTTGGGGAAACCGGCCTTGGTCATCAGATCCTTGTTGTAAAACAGGGCGCGGGCGCTGGCCGCCATGGGCAGGCCATACAGCTTGCCCTGGATGGTCGCAGGCTTGAGGAAGGCGGGCACGAAGCGGCCTTTCAGCTCGGGGCTCAGGCCGTCCAGCGGCTCGGCGATGTCGTCCTTCACAAAATCCAGCAGCCAGCGCGTGCCGATGACGGCGATATCTGGCGCGCTGTTGCCGCCGATGTCCGTCTGCAGTTTCTGCTGCAGGTTGTCCCAGCTGACCACTTCGACCTTGACCTGATCGCCGGGGTTGGCTTTCTCGAAGCCTTTGGCCATCTGCTCGATCCACGTCTTGGTGTAGTCGCTGTAGCTGGGAATGGTGACGCGGAGGGTGCCCGCGTGCGCGGACGTCAGGCTGGCCAGACCGAGCACACAGGCGCTGGCCCACTGGATCAGGGAAGGTTTGATCATGACGGTGTCCTCGAAAAAGGGGAAGGAATCAACAAAGGCAGGGAGGGCGATGGGCCGCAGTCCGGAATCGGTCTGTGTGTTTTTATCCTACATCGCTGCGGCAATATGCCCATCATGGAAAACCCTGGTCGATTTATTTTTCTATAAAAAACAATTGTTTGAATGATTTTTTATTGCTTGCCCAGCCTTTGCCGCAGATGGACAGGTTGAGTAAATTGTCTACATTTGCTAAGGTCCGTAAGGTCTGAACCCTGCGGCTGAATCCCGCCAAAGCGCCTTTCCTGTCTGGATCTGCATGACTGCTACTGACCGCCCTGATCCTGTCCACTGTGCCGTTCGCTCGGTTTATGCCTACGCTTTTGACGTGGCCGAAACGGGCGTGGACGCCATGGCCGATCACCTGCGCGGCAGCGGCTTCAACGGCCTGACGCTGGCCCTGAGCTACCACGCGGGCAAGTTCCTGCGGCCGCAATCCAGAAGCAGCGCGGTGGTGTTCCCGCAGGACGGCGTGGTTTATTTCGACCCGGACAGGGCGCGCTATGGCGAGCTGACCCCCCAGCCGCACAGCGAGGCCGCTGTGCGCAGCGTGGCCCGCGCCTGGCAGGACAGCGTCGCCACACAAGGCCTGGCGCTACACGCCTGGACGGTGCTGCTGCACAACAGCCGCCTGGGCGCGCTGCACCCGCAGTACACGGCGCGCAACGCGCTGGGCGATGGCTATGTTTACAGCCTGTGCCCGTCGCACGCGGCGGTGCGCGAGTACGCCGTGGCGCTGTGCGCCGACATCGCCCGCCTGGAACCGGCCAGCCTGGTGCTGGAAACGCCCGGCTGGCTGCCTTACGCCCACGGCTATCACCACGAATTTGCCCAAGTGCGCAGCAACCCCTGGCTGGAACAGCAGCTGGGCCTGTGCTTCTGCCCGGCCTGTGTTCGCCTGGGGCAGGCGCGCGGCCTGGACGCCCCGGCCCTGCGCGCCCGTACCGCGCAGCGCATCCAGCGCTATCTGCACGCGCCGGTGGATGCCCCGGCTGATATGGCGCAGGCCTGGCTGCAGGCCGATCTGGTCGCCGACCCCGAGCTGGCCGCCTGGCATCGCCTGCGCCAGGAGACCGTCACCGCGCTGGTCGCCGACATCCGCGCTGCGCTGCCCGCGCGCGTGGCCCTGGGCGTTATCCCCAGCGTGCAGCGGCCCAGCAGTCTGGCCTACCTGGAAGGCAGCGACTGGGCCGCGCTGGCCCGCACGGCCGACTGGGTGGAAGTGCCTTTTTACGAGCCCGACGCCGCCCGCGTTGCCGCCGACGCCTGGGACGTGTGTTGCCGCGTGGGCGAAGACGCTGTGCGCCAGCGCCGCGTGCGCGCCATCCTGCGCCCCGGCCCGCCCGATCTGGGCGACGGCCGCGAGGTGGCGCAGGCGCTGGAAGCCCTCGCCCAGGCTGGCATTGCCGATGTCAGCTTTTACAACCACGGCCTGCTGCGTGCCGCGCACTGGCAGCGGCTGGCAGCGACTTTGCGCGGGCATGCGCCAGCCACAGTTTTAGGAGTTTCCCCATGACGACACGGTTTTCTCCAGCAGATCGCTCCGCCGCCCGCCGCGTCACCCTGGTCACCGGCGCCTGTGGCGGAATCGGCCTGGGCCTGTGCCGTCGCGTGCTGCAGGCGGGCGATGTGCTGATCGCGCTGGATCACGATGCCGCTGCGCTGGCCGCGCTGCCCGAGCGTCTGGCGCAGGAGGGTGTCAGTGCCCATGATCTGGCCCGATGGCATCCGCTCGCCGCCGACATCACCGACGCGCCCGCGCTGGAAGCGGCGCTGGCCGCCGTCACCGCACAGACTGGCCCGGTGGATGTTCTGGTGGCCAACGCGGGCGCCGCCCGGGGTCTGACGCTGCAGGGCACGCAGCGCGCCGACTGGCACGCCGACATCGATCTGAACCTGAACGGCACCTACCACTGCGTCGAGGCGGTGCGGGCGGCCATGATGCAGCGCCGCAGCGGGCAGCTGGTGCTGATCGGGTCGGTCAACGCGCTGGCGGCGCTGGGCCACCCGGCCTACAGCGCGGCCAAGGCGGCGCTGATCAGCTACACCCGCGCGCTGGCGCTGGAACTGGGCCCGCACGGCATCCGCGCCAACATCGTGCTGCCCGGCACCGTCAAAACCCCCGCCTGGCAGGCGCGCGCCGACAAGAATCCGCAGGTTTTCGAACAGCTGCGCAAGTGGTATCCGCTGGGCGATTTCGCCACGCCGGACGACATCGCCAGCGCCGTGCTTTTCCTGGCGTCGGACGCGGCGCGCGTCATCACCGGCGTGGCCCTGCCGGTCGATGGCGGGCTGATGGCCGGGGTGCGCCCGCTGGCCGCCGAGCTGACCCAGGCCGATATCTGACGCCGCAGGGCGCCCCACAACCCCTCACGACCCTTTCACGAACCCCGAAGGAGAACCCCATGGCCCAGCTTCAGCTCTCGCAGCTGCGCAAGCAGTTTGGCGCGACGCAGGTCGTGCACGGCATCGATCTGGACATTGCCGATGGCGAATTTGTGGTGCTGGTCGGCCCCTCGGGCTGCGGCAAATCGACGCTCTTGCGCATGATCGCCGGGCTGGAAAGCATCAGCGGCGGCGAGCTGCGCGTGGGCGGCGTGCGTGCCAACGAGCTGCCGCCGCAAAAGCGCAACATCGCCATGGTTTTCCAGAGCTACGCGCTCTACCCGCACCTGTCGGTGTTCGAGAACATCGCCTTCGGACCGCGTTCGCGCGGCGAAGCCGAGGCCGATTTCCGGCCGCGCATCGAAAAGGCCGCCGGGATGCTCAACCTCTCGCACCTGCTGGATCGACTGCCGCGTGCGCTGTCGGGCGGCCAGCGCCAGCGCGTGGCCATGGGCCGGGCGGTGGTGCGCGAACCGGCGCTTTTCCTGTTCGACGAGCCGCTCTCCAACCTGGACGCCCAGTTGCGCGTGCAGATGCGCGCCGAAATCAAGACCCTGCACCAGCGCCTGCGCAACACCATCGTTTACGTGACGCACGACCAGGTCGAGGCCATGACCATGGCCGACCGCATCGTGGTGATGCGTGCGGGTTACGTCGAGCAGGTCGGGCGCCCGCTGGAGCTGTACGACAGCCCGGTCAACCGCTTTGTCGCCAGCTTTATCGGGTCGCCCGGCATGAACTTCGCCGAAGGGACCAGCCGCCTGCAGGGCGATGCGCTGGTGCTGGACGTGGCGGGAACCGCGTGGCCGCTGGGTGATCTGGCCCCGCGCGCGGGTCTGCAGCCCGGCCAGGCGCTGACCCTGGGCCTGCGCCCCGAACACCTGCGCCTGGCGGACAGCGGCCTGCCGATGACGGTGACGCTGGTGGAATCCACGGGCAGCGAGGCCCACGTCCACGGCCAGGTGCCCGGCTGCGACGCCCCCTGGTGCGTGGTGCTGCACGGCCGCACCGAACTGAAGGCGGGCGACACCGTGCACCTGCAGGTGCAGGAAGCACGCCTGGCGCATCTCTTTCACAGCGACAGCGGCCGCCATGTGCTGGCGCCGCAGGCCGCACCCGGCGCTGCGCTGGCCCGGGCCGCCTGAGGATGGCCATGACCGCTGACCTGATCTCCGCCCCGGAACTGGCGCTTTACCCCCACGCTGCGCGGCACCCGCTGGGCGAATCGCTGCACGCCCTGTGGCAGCAGCCGCTGCCTGCGGGCCAGAAGGGCCTGGCGCTGGACGGTCCGACGCCGCTGCCCGCCTGGCTGGCCCGCCGCCCCAGCGTGCGCGACGGCGACACCGGCTTTCCCCTGGCGGTTCTGGACCAGGGACGCCTTTTGCACAACGCGCAGTGGATGCAGCGCTTCTGCCAGCATCTGGGCGTATCGCTGGCGCCGCATGGCAAAACCACGATGAGCCCCGAGCTGTTTGATCTGCAGCTCCAGGCGGGCGCCTGGGGCATCACCGTGGCGACTTTCAGCCAGTTGCAGGCGGCCTACCGCATGGGCGTGCGCCGCCTGGTGGTGGCCAACCAGATCGTCTCGGGCGCCGAGCTGCGCGCCCTGCTGCGTCTGCTGGCATCGGACGCCAGCCTGTCGGTGATGATGCTGGTGGACGCGCTGGCCGGGGTCGAGCGTCTGCGCGACGCGCTGGCCGATCAGCCGCTGCGGGGTCAGCCGAACCAGCCCCACCCGTCGCACCAGAGCCTTGGCGTGCTGCTGGAGCTGGGCCAGCCCCAGGGCCGCGCCGGGCTGCGCGACGATGCGGCGGCGCTGGACATCGCCCGCGCCATCCACGCCACGCCCGGCCTGCGCCTGGCCGGGCTGGAGGTTTACGAGGGCCTGTTTGTCACGGCCCGGCGTGAGCACGATCTGGCTGGGGTGGATGCGCTGCTGGCGCGGCAGGTGCGCCTGGCGCAGCAGCTGGACGCGGCCGGGATGTTTGGTGCGCAGCAGCCTCAGGCGGGCGATGACGCCCAGCCGCCGATCTGGCTGTCAGCGGGCGGATCGGCCTTTTTTGACCGCGTGGCGCGTGGCCTGTCGGCCTGCCCGCCGCTCAGCCGCCCGCACCGCGTGCTGCTGCGCAGTGGCTGCTACCTGACGCACGACCACGGCTTCTATCACGGCCTGCTCGACGAGATGGCTGTACGCGAGCCGCAGATTTTTGCCGCCTTGCCCCCCAGTGGCCTTCTGCCCGCGCTGCAGGTCTGGGCCATGGTGCAGTCGCGGCCCGAGCCCGGCCTGGCCATTTTGACGATGGGCAAGCGCGACGCGTCTTTTGACATCGACCTGCCGCGCCCGCTGGCCTGGCATCGCCCGGGGCAGCCCGGCCCTATGACGCCCGTCCCGCAGTTGGCGCAAGAGGGCTGGCGCATCGACCGCATGAACGATCAGCACGCCTACCTGCGCCTGCCGCCCGGCAGCGCCGGTGATATTGCGCTGGCCGTGGGCGACATCGTGGCCTGCGGCATTTCCCACCCCTGCACCACCTTTGACCGCTGGACGCTGCTGCCCGTGTGCGACAGCGACGGGCGGGTCTGCGGGGCTGTCCACACCCAGTTTGGCTGACCATGAACGAACGATCCGCTCCTGACACGGCCGACGCTGCGGCGGCCGGAGAAGCCTCCGCCGCCGAAGGCTGGCTGCGCACCTCGCCGGGCCACCTGATCCCCGAGATCCGCGCCGCGCTGGACGGCCTGCGCCCGGCCGAGCGCCGCGTGGCCGAGGTGGTGCTGGCCGATGTCGATCACGCCATCCACGCCAGCATCACCGACCTGGCCGCGCGCGCCGGGGTCTCGGAGCCGACCGTGACGCGCTTTTGCCGCGCCGTGGGCTGCGAGGGTCTGCGCCGCTTCAAGATGCGCCTGGCGCAGAGCGTGGCGGGCGGCCTGAACTACACCAGCGCCAGCCTGACGCGCGACGACAGCACCTCGCAGCTGCTGGACAAGGTCAGCAGCGCCGCCATCGAGGGCCTGAACCACATGCGCCAGCTCGATACCGCGCAGGTCGAGGCGGCGCTCGATGCGCTCACTGCCGCCCACCGCATCTTCTTCATCGGCGTGGGCACCGGATCGGCCACGGTGGCGGCCAACGCGCAGCTGCAGTTTCTGCGCTTGGGCAAATCGGCGCACGCTTTTGGCGACACCCACCAGCAGCGTCTGTACTGCGGGCTGCTGCAGCCGGGCGATGCGCTGTTTGCCATCTCCAACAGCGGCGCCAGCGTCGAGATCGCGCAGTGCCTGGACATTGCCCGCGAACGCGGCGCCACCACCCTGGTGCTGACCAACCACCACGCGCCGCTGGCCAGCCGCGCCGATATTGCGCTGCTGCTGGGCCTGTCCAGCACCATAGACAGCCACACGCCGGGCGTTTCGCGCCTGGTGCACATGTGCGTGCTGGACGCCCTGATCACCGGCGTGGCGCTGCGCATCGACCGCAGCCAGCTCGACACCATGCGCCAGGCCAAAGCGCGCCTGCACCACCTGGTCGACACCGAATTCCGCCACTACAGCGACAGCCTGCGCCAGCGTGCGCCCCAATCATGAGCGATATTTCTCCCCGCACGGTGCTGCGCAACGCCCGCGTGTTCGACGGCAGCGGCAGCGCGCCCTACAGCGCCGATGTGCTGCTGGCCGATGGCCTGATCCGTCAGATTGCGCCCTGCGGCAGCCTTCCTCAGACAGCCGGGCAGGCCGAAACCGATCTGGACGGCCTGGCGCTGGCGCCCGGTTTCATCGACACCCACACGCACGACGACCGCCTGGCGCTGATCCAGCCGCAGATGTGGCCCAAGCTCAGCCAGGGCGTCACCACCGTCATCACCGGCAACTGCGGCCTGAGCCTGGCGCCCTGGCAGGCCCCGCTGGATCCGCCCCAGCCGCCCGCGCCGCTGACGCTGCTGGGCGCCTCGGCCGATTTTGTCTATGACCGCTTTGCCGATTACGCCCGCGCGGTGGATGCCGCGCAGCCCGCGCTGAATGTGGCCAGCCTGGTTGGCCACGCCACGCTGCGCCTGCGCTGCATGGCCGATACCGCCCGCGCTGCGACACCCGACGAGCTGGACGCCATGCGTGCCGTGCTGCGCGAATCGCTGCAGGCCGGGGCGCTGGGCCTGAGCAGCGGTGTGTTTTACGCCCCGGCACGTGCGGCGGGCCACGACGAGCTGGTTCCGCTGCTGCGCGATGTGGCGCAGCACGGCGGCCTTTACACCTCGCACATCCGCGACGAATACGCGGGCGTTCTGGACGCCCTGAACGAGGCCTGCGACGCGGGCGAAGCCGCCCTGGTGCCGGTGCTGCTGTCGCACCACAAATGCGCCGGTCCCGCCAACTGGGGCCGCACGGTCGAAACGCTGGCGCTGGTCGCCGAGCGCCAGCGCCGTCACCCCGTCCGCCTGGACGCTTATCCCTATCCGGCCGGATCGACCGTCCTGGACCCCGATTATGTGGATGGCGTCATCCGCATCATGATCTCCTGGTCCACCGCGCACCCGGAGATGGCCGGACGCGATCTGGCGGATATCGCCGTGCTGTGGGGCGTGGACCAGAAAGAAGCGGCGCGGCGCCTGATGCCCGCAGGCGCGGTCTACTTCCAGATGCGCGAGGACGACGTGCGCCGCGTGCTGTCCTTCCCGCACACCATGATCGGGTCCGACGGCCTGCCGCACGACCAGCACCCGCACCCGCGCCTGTGGGGCACTTTCACCCGCGTGCTGGGCCACTACAGCCGCGACGAGGGCCTGTTCCACCTCGCCGAAGCCGTGCGCCGTATGACGAGCCTGCCCGCCGACACCTTTGGCCTGTCGGGGCGCGGACGCATCCGCCCGGGGCTCGCTGCCGATCTGGTCGCTTTTGATCCGGACACGGTGCGCGACCGCGCCACCTTCGAGCAGCCCTGCCTGCCTTCCGAGGGCATCGCCCACGTCTGGGTGGCGGGCGTTCAGGCGGTGCACGACGGCCAGGCCACGGGCGCGCGCGCCGGTCGCTGGCTGCGCCGACAGCGCGAGCGCTTTGGCGACTGTGCCACGCCCGTGCAGGAGGCCGCATGAATTTCCCCGGCCTGATTGGCGTGGACTGGGGTTCAACCCACAGCCGCGCCCTGCTGATCGCCCCGGACGGCGAATGTCTGCAGCAACGCACCGGGGGGCCCGGTGCCAAAGCGCTGGCCGGGCAGGGCGCTGCCGCCTGGGCGCAGGCCCTGCAGACGCTGCTGGGGGACTGGCTTCCCGGTCACGCCCACCTGCCTGTGCTGCTGTGCGGCATGGTGGGCAGCGCGGCGGGCTGGTGTCACGCACCTTATGTGGATGTGGCCGCCGATCTGGTGGTGACGGCTGATACGCTCGCTGAAGTCATGTCTGGCCTGCCCCGGCCGCCGGAATCGTCCTTGCCGACGATGATGGCCGTGGTGCCCGGCCTGCGCCACCCGGCGCCCGTGGCTGCCCCCGGCGCGCTGCCCGATTTCAGCGACATCCTGCGCGGCGAGGAAACCCAGATCCTGGGCGCGCTGGCGCTGTGTCTGCAGGCGGACTGCGTCATCCTGCCGGGCACGCACAGCAAGTGGGCGCCGGTGGACGGGCAGGGCCGCATCCAGGGCTTTTCGACCTGGTGGACAGGCGAGCTGTTCGAGCTGGCCACGCAGCACAGCCTGCTGGGCCAGGCCATGTCGGGCAGCGGCTGGGACGAGGCCGCGTTTGACCAGGGCGTCGCGACCGCGCTGGCGCGGCCCGACTGGCTGCACCAGCTTTTTGGCGTTCGCGCCCGGGGCGTTCTGGGCGAGATGGCTCCCGAGCGCCTGCACGCTTTCCTGTCCGGCCTGCTGCTGGCCTACGAATGCTCGGCGGCGCTGGCGCGGCATGGTCTGCCGCCGCAGGCGCGGCTGGTGCTGGTCTGCGGACCGGCGCTGGCGACGCCGTACCAGCGCGTGCTGAAGCACCTGGGCCGGGAGGCCACGCTGGTCGATGGCAGTACCGCCGTGGCGCGGGGGCTGGCGCAGCTGGCGGCTGCGGCCGGGTTGACCTCCGCCTTCAACGGGAGAGCCTCATGAGCGCCGACACCCTGGCGCGTTACGAGGCGGCGCTGGCCGAACTGCCGCTGGTCGCCATCCTGCGCGGCATCACGCCGCAGGAGGTTGATGGCGTCGCCGAGGTTCTGTTTGAGGCCGGGTGGCGCGTGCTGGAAGTGCCGCTGAACTCGCCCCAGCCGCTGGACAGCATCGCCCGACTGGCCCAGCGCATGGGCGAGCGCCTGGTGGTGGGTGCGGGCACGGTGCTGGACGTGGCCTCGGTGGCCGACGTGGCGGCGGCAGGCGGGCAGCTGGTGCTGTCACCCAACTTCAACCCGGCCGTGGTGACGGCGACGCGCGCGGCTGGCATGGTCAGTGTGCCGGGGGTGCAGACGGCCACCGAATGCTTTGCCGCTCTGGAGGCGGGCGCCGGGCGGTGCGCTGCGGGCGCGGGGGTCGGGCTGCTGCTGACACGCGCCTGCTGGATCGCGGCGCCGGCCTGATCCCCGTGGCTGAGCCGGAACACCGACACCGCACCCAGCATGGTCTGCGACTGCTGGCGCAGGCTCTCGGCGGCGGCGGCAATTTCTTCCACCAGCGCGGCGTTCTGCTGCGTGCCCTGATCCAGCTGCGTGATGGCGTTGCTGACCTGGTTGATGCCGCTGGTCTGCTCCGAGGTGGCGGCGTTGATTTCGGCGATCAGGTCGGTCACGCGGCGCACCTGGTTGACGATGTCGCGCATGGTCTCACCGGCCTCGCCCACCAGGCGGCTGCCTCCGGCCACGGTTTCCACCGAACTGGAGATCAGACCCTTGATCTCCTTGGCGGCGCCTGCGCTGCGCTGCGCCAGGTTGCGCACTTCGCCCGCCACCACGGCAAAGCCACGGCCCTGTTCGCCCGCACGGGCGGCTTCCACGGCCGCGTTCAGCGCCAGGATGTTGGTCTGGAAGGCGATGCCGTCGATCACGCCGATGATGTCGTTGATCTTCTGGCTGGAGGCGCTGATGTCCTGCATGGTCTGCACCACGCGGTCCACCACCTGCCCGCCGCGCGCCGCGACTTCCGCTGCCGAGTTGGCCAGCTGGCTGGCCTGCTGCGCGCTGTCGGCGTTCTGGGCCACGGTGCTGGTCATCTGGTGCATGCTGGCGGCGGTGTGCTGCAGCGAGCTGGCGGTGTTTTCGGTGCGCTGCGACAGGTCCTGGTTGCCGCTGGCGATTTCCGCCGACGCGACCACGATGCTGTCCGCCGAATGGCGCACCTGGCCGATCAGGCTGACCAGCGACTGCTGCATGGCGCCCATGGAGGCCAGCACGCTGCCCGCAGGCGCGGACTGCGCCCCGTCAATGGCGCGCAGATCGCCCGAAGCGACGTTCTGCACCAGCTCGCTCAGGCGGTTGGGTTCGGCGCCCAGGGCGCGGCCCAGGCTGCGTGTGATCAGCGTGGCGGCGACGACCCCCAGCACGATGGACAGACCCGCCAGCGCCAGCATCAGCGTCAGTGCGGTTTCGTACTCGTCCTGACCGGCTTTGGCCGTTTTGACCGCGACCTGGCCCGATTCACCCAGGAAAGTGCCCAGCTCGCCGACCAGTTTGGCCAGCGCCGGGCTGCATTCGGTCTTGATGCGCTGACCCGCCAGCTCATGTTCGCCCGCCAGCAGGTTGGCCACGATGGACTGGGCCACCGGCCGGTAGATGGCCTCGGTGGCCTCCACTTTTTTCGCTTCTGCCAGCAGCGCGGGCTGGACGTTGTCGACCTGGCTGAGCCGGTCTTTGAGGCTGGCCAGCGAGCGGTCGATTTTGGCGTCCTGCTCCTTGACGCGTTCGCTCAGCCGGGTGACCGACGCCGCGTCATCGTGCTGGATGGCCATGTCGCGGATGGCGATCGCCCGCGCGTTGACCGCGTCGATCATGTCGTTGGCCGCCAGCTCGATCTTGGAGACCTGGCTGATGTGGTTCTGGTAGCGGGCGTTGGCCTCGTGGACTTCATAGCTGCCCAGTCCGGCCATGACGGCCAGACCGGTGGCCAGAATGCCAAAGCCCAGCGTCAGCTGGCCCCGGACGGTGAGCTTGCTCAGATTCATGAAGGGCTCCAGCAGATCAGTGTGTGTGGTGAAAAGAGAGGGCAGGGAAGGGACGCCGCACAGCGCTCAGTGCAGCTGCTGGCTCTGGTTGAGCTGCATGTCGGCCATGAGCTGTTCGATGTCGGTCAGGATCAGCATGCGCTGCGCTTCGGCGCCACTGCTGTCCACGCTGCTGAGCGTCGCCAGGCCCTGGATGTAGCTGGCGTCCAGGTTGCCGCTGAAATCGGGCGCGGGGCGGATGTCCTCGGCGCGCAGGCGCACCACGTCGCTGACCGAATCGACCACCAGCCCAACCACGCTGTGCGTCAGGTTCAGCACGATGACCACGGTGAAATCGTCGTAGCGGATGTCGTCCAGATACAGGCGCAGGCGCAGGTCGGCGATGGGTACGATGACGCCGCGCAGGTTGACCACGCCTTTGACGTAGCCGGGCGCGCCAGCGATGCGCGTGGGCGGCTCGTAAGAGCGGATCTCCTGGACCTTCAGGATGTCGATGGCGTACTCTTCCGAGCCGACGCGGAAGCTCAGGTACTCCTGCGCCGGGGCCATGACGCCCGAGGCGGGAGCCGGTTTGCTGGAAACAACGGTCGTGTCTGTATTCATGAAGGTCTCGCCAGAAGGGGGGGTGAGCAAAGAGCGGCCCGAAGGCTTCTGGGTGTGTATCGGCAGCGTGCGGCCAAACCCAAGGGCGGAGGCGTCCGGTCTTGCGCTGAATTAAGGGCGAAGCGCGGGGCATTTCCGCCTTTGGGCTGTGCGCCCTGCGCCGGCTGGTGTGGGGCGGATTTCTGTCATAATGCGTGCCTCTTCGGGCGGTGTCTGCCTCCGCCCATGCATTCCTGCCGGAGTGGCGAAATCGGTAGACGCAGGGGATTCAAAATCCCCCGCCTTCACAGGCGTGCCGGTTCGAGTCCGGCCTTCGGCACCATCACCCCCACCAGCCCTGTAGCGCGTTGATGAGCGACGATACCGACCTGCCGCCCGATATGTCGCCTGATCCGGACGCAGGCCCGCCGCCCGACGACAGCGCGGATCTCTTTGAGGCGCTGGCCGCCACCGAAGCCGATGTCGGCCAGCTGCGCGTTCCGCCGCACTCGATCGAGGCTGAACAGAGCGTGCTGGGCGGACTGCTGCTGGACAACGGCGCCTGGGACCGCATTGCCGACCAGATCACCGCTGACGATTTCTACCGCCACGAGCACAAGCTGATTTTTACGGCCATCGGCCAGCTGGTCGCTGCCTCGCGCCCGGCCGACGTCATCACGGTGGACGAGCAGCTCAAACTGCATGGCGCCGACGAAGCCAGCGGCGGCATGGTCTACCTCAATGCGCTGGCGCAGAGCGTGCCCAGCGCGGGCAACATCACGCGCTACGCCGACATCGTGCGCGACCGCTCGGTGCTGCGCCGCCTGATCGGCGTCAGCGACGGCATCATCGGCCAGGCCTTCAACCCGCGCGGCCTGGCGGTTTCCGACATCCTGGACCAGGCGCAGAGCCAGATTTTCCAGATCGGCGAAGAGGGCGCCCGCACGCGCCAGGGCTTTCAGTCCATCGACGTGCTGGTCAAGAACCTGGCCGACCGCGTGGTCGAACTGGCCGAGAACGGCGCGCAGGACGTCACCGGCGTGCGCACCGGCTTTTACGACATGGACCGCATGACTTCGGGCCTGCAGCCGGGCGACCTGATCGTGCTGGCGGCGCGCCCGTCCATGGGCAAGACGGCGTTTGCGCTCAACATCGCGCAGCACGTCGCGGTGGAAGAAAGCCTGCCGGTCATCATTTTCTCGATGGAAATGGGCGCGGACCAGATCGTCAACCGTCTGGTCGGTTCTCTGGGCCGCATCGACCAGGGCCACCTGCGCACGGGTGCGCTGTCCGACGACGAATGGGGCCGCCTGACCGAGTGCGTGGACCGCCTGGCGGGCGCCTCGCTGGTGGTCGATGAGACGCCAGGCCTGTCCTCGTCCGAGCTGCGTGCCCGCGCCCGCCGCCACGCCCGCCTGTGCGGCCGCGTCGGGCTGATCGTGGTCGATTACATGCAGCTGATGACAGGCTCCGGGCGGGGTGGCGACGAGAACCGCGTCAACGAAATCAGCGAGATCTCGCGCGGGCTCAAGGGCCTGGCCAAAGAGCTGCAGTGCCCGGTGCTGGCGCTGTCGCAGCTCAACCGGGGGGTGGAGTCGCGCACCGACAAGCGCCCCATGATGAGCGATCTGCGCGAATCGGGCGCCATCGAGCAGGATGCCGACCTGATCATGTTCATCTACCGCGACGAGTACTACAACAAAGAGAACAGCAAGGAGCCGGGCGTGGCGGAAATCATCATCGCCAAGCACCGTAACGGCCCCGTGGGCGCCGTCAAGCTGGGCTTTGTCGCGCGCAACACGCGCTTCGAGAACCTGGCCGCCGAATACAGCTGACGCCGCCCGGCGCCGTCAGACGGGATGTTCCGCGTGCCAGCGGCGCGCGTCTTCAAGGTCAGCGGCAATGCCCGCCTGCAGTTCGGCCAGGCCTGCGTAGCGGCGCTCGAAGTGCAGATGCGCCAGCAGCTCGACCCGGATGTGGCGGCCGTAACCGCCCTCAGGCCCCAGTTCGCGAGGCCAGTCCAGCACGTGCGTTTCCAGCCAGGGCTCCAGGCCTTCGCCCAGCGTCGGGCGGGTGCCCAGGCTCGATACCCCCGCCAGAACGCGCTGCGGCTGGCCCGGTACCAGCTGGTGGACGCGGCTGACAAAAATGCCGCGCGCCGCCGTGGGCGTGCCCGGGGGGCGCAACGCCAGGCGCTGGTTCAGCGTGGGAAAGCCCAGGGTGCGGCCCAGTTTCTGGCCGTGGCGCACGCGCCCATCCAGCGCGTAAGGCTGACCCAGCAGCGTTTGCGCCTGCGCCATGTCGCCCGCCAGCAGCGCAGTGCGCAGCGCGGTGCTGGAGATGCGGCGGCCGCCATCGTCGACATCGGCCAGGGTTTGCACAGCAAAGTCCAGCTCGGCCCCCAGGCGGCGCAGCAGGGCCACGTCGCCCGCCCGCCCGGCGCCGAAGCGGAAATCATCCCCCAGCACCAGGTGGCGCACCTGCAGCGCCCCGGCCAGCACCTGGCGCACGAAGCGCTCGGCTGGCTGAGACGCCATGGCAGGATCAAAACGCAGCACGAAGGTGGCCTGAACGCCGCAGGCGGCCAGCGCCAGCAGCTTGTCGCGCAGGGGCTGGATGCGCGGCGTGCGCTCGGCTTCGGGTGAGCTGCTTTTCTGGCTGGCGAAAAAATCGCGCGGGTGGGGCTCGAAAGTCAGCACGGCCGGGACCAGGCCTTTGGCCTGCGCCGTCTGTACAAGCTCTTGCAGCAGCGCCTGGTGGCCGCGGTGGACGCCGTCAAAATTGCCGATGGCCAGGGCGCAGGGCGCGGCCGTCGGGCCGTTCGTCACGGCGGGAAAGGTGCGGAGAATCTTCATGGCCAGGGCGGCAGTCTGCGGGAATGGGGGCGAAGGAAGCCGGTGACGGTCAGGCGGCGGGCAGCAGCGGTGCAGCGCTTTCCAGCCAGCGCCACTGGCCGGGCGGCAGATCGGCGGGCAGGTCCAGCGCGCCGATGCGCTCGCGGTGCAGGCCCAGCACGTGGTTGCCCACGGCGGCGATCATGCGCTTGACCTGGTGGTACTTGCCCTGGGTCAGCGTCAGGCACAGCTGGCGCGGCGCGGTCTGCAGCGCCGACTGCGCGGCCACGGGGCCGGGGTCGTCGGCCAGCACCACGCCCTCCTGCAGACGGGCGAGCTGGTCGGGGGTGATGTCGCGCGCGGTGTCCACGCGGTAAATTTTGGGCACATGCCAGCGCGGCGAGGTCAGCCGGTGCAGCATCTGCCCGTCGTCGGTCAGCAGCAGCAGGCCGGTGGTGTCCTGATCAAGTCGGCCCACGCACTGCATGCCGCGCTGGCGCAGGGCCGGCGGCAGCAGGCTCAGCACGCTGGGCCAGTGGCGCGGTTTGAGCGAGCACTCGAACCCCGCCGGTTTGTGCAGCATGACCAGCGGGTGCAGCGCCAGCGGCCATTCGTGGCCCTGCACCGTCCAGGTGCCGCTGACGGGCAGCGGCTGGTCGGCATCGGTGACAGTCTGACCCTGCCAGACCACCTCGCCTCGCCGCAGCAGCCCGGCGCACAGGCGCCGCGTGCCAAAGCCGTGGGCGAACAGCAGATCGCCCGCGCGCTGCGTTTCGGGTGCGGCGGCGGGTTTGGAAGGGGCAGGATGCGGGGTCGGTGTCGGGGCGTCGGCTGGGGTCATGCCGACATTGTCTCAGATGACAGCAGGCGGGCGAGCTTGCCGCGCAGCGCTTCCAGGTCGTAGGGCTTGGTCAGCACATCGTCCATGCCCGCGTCCAGGCACTGCTGCTTGGTGCTGAGCATCGGGTCGGCCGTGGTGCCCAGGATGGGCACGGCGGGCAGACCGCGCTCGCGCTCGGCGGCGCGCCAGCGCCGGGCGACCTCCCAGCCGCTCAGGCCCGGCAGGTGGCCGTCGAGCAGCACGCAGTCGAAGGCACACGTTTCCAGCTGCTGCAGGGCCAGCGGGCCCTGGCTGGTTGCGGTGACGCTCAGGCCCAGCTTGCGCAGCATGCCCTGCGCGAGCAGCGCGCTGACCGGATCGTCCTCGACCAGCAGCACATGCCCGTGCAGGGGCCAGATCTCGCCGGGCTGGGTGTCGGGCTCGGTGGCCTGGACGGCGGGGCAGGGGCATTCGAATTCGAAGACGCTGCCTGCGCTGGAGGTGGCGGTGCAGCGCACCTCGCCGCGCAGCGCCTGGGCCAGTTCGCGCACGATGGCCAGGCCCAGGCCGCTGCCCGGCTGGCCGGGCGCCGAGGCCTGCTCGAAAGGTTCGAACATGCGCTCGATCATGTCGTCGGCGATGCCCTGGCCGCTGTCACTGACGCGGATCAGCAGCCGCTGTCCGGTGGCGTGCAGCAGCACCTGAACCTGCCCGGCGGTGGTGAACTTGATGGCGTTGCCGACCAGGTTGACGACGACCTGGCGCAGCCGCTTGGCGTCACCCGACAGCAGGCGCACGCCGGGCGGCAGCTCGTGGTCTATCGTCAGGCCCAGTTCCTTGTCGCGCGCCAGCGGTCCCAGCAGCGCCTGCATGTCGTGCGCCAGCGCGGCCAGATCGAAGGGCGCCGGGTTGACCGAGACCTTGCCCGCCTCGATGCTGGCCACATCCAGCAGGTCGTCGATGATGGCCAGCAGGTGCTCGCACGACAGCCGGATCATGCCCAGGTTGTCGCGCACCTGCGGGTTGCGGCTGCGCTCCAGGCTGATCTGCGCCAGGCCCAGCACGCCGGTCAGCGGCGTGCGCAGATCGTGGCTGACGCTGGCCAGAAAGCGGTCCTTGGATCGCCCGTTGCGTCGCGCCAGCTTGAGCGCGTGATCACGGTCCTTGGCCAGCTCGCCCGCGCGCAGGCGCAGATCGATCAGGGCCAGCGTGCTGGCGCGCACCTGGCGCGTGCAGACCATCAGAAAAACCAGGTAGCCCGACAGGCCCAGCAGCTTGATCCAGTCCATCTGCGCCGTGAGCGGCAGGCTGGCCAGCATGGCCGGCAGGGCGATGATCAGCGCGTTGGTGGCCGACAGGCTGAAGCTCAGGCTATAAGTGTAGGCGGTGACCGACATGGCACCCAGCATGCCGCTGAGCGCCAGAATGATCAGCGGCAGCGGCTGCTCGGGGTGGATCAGCAGGCCCAGCGTCCCCCAGGATGCGGCGCGCACCAGCGTAACAGCGTGTATCAGGATCAGCCAGCGGCGCTGGTGCAGGTAGTTGCGCGCATCGCGCCGGTAGGCCCAGGCCACACCGCCGCACAGCAGCATGCCCACGCTCTGGCTGACCAGCCACCCCGGCGCCCAAGGCTGACTGGCGAAGAAGGCCAGAACCAGGCCCATGAAAAAGGCGCTGCCCCACAGACCCGCGCGCATGCCATCCATGAGCAGGCGCATGCGCTCGTGCGCGAGCCGCAGCGGATAATCCAGCTCCTGCACCAGGGGGTTGCTGACGACGTAATCGCGCAAGGCCTCTGGTTTGCGGACGGTCGCCGACCTGAACCTGAAAAATTTCACAGTTGCCCCTCTTGGCCTGTCCTGCGATGGAGAATTTGTACTTTGTCAGGAATTCTTGCACATTTTTCGGCCCCCTGTCAGCCTGAAAAGCCGATATGCAGATGTGGCAGTGGCCATGCCATGACGCGCCGCAGCCAGCGTGGGGCCGCCACGCTGGTCTGGATGCTGGTCTGGCTGGCGCTGATCGCCGGGACCACCTGGGCCCTGCAGCGCTGGCTGTCACCGCCGCCGCTGGCGGTAACGGCGCAGGGCGACTGGCTCATTCCGCGCGGCAGCGACGGCCATTACCACGTCCCCGGCACAGTGGGCGGCCAGCCTGTGCGTTTCCTGGTGGATACCGGCGCCAGCCTGGTCGTTGTCACCGAAGCCCTCGCGCAGCGCGCCGGCCTGCCGCCGGGTGAACCTGTCACCTTTCAGACCGCGGCGGGCGACAGCCCGGGCCGCATTGTGCCGGGCATGCCCGTTGCGCTGACCGGTCCTCAGGGCCAGTCGCGCACTGTGTCCCGAGTGCGTGTCGGCGTCGGCCTGGTCGGTGCCAGCGACGACGACGCCCTGCTGGGCCAGAGCTTTCTGCGCCATTTCGATGTGCAGATCAAGGATGGGGTGATGCGGTTGACGGCGCGGTGAGGAATCGTAAAGCTCTGAAATAGCGCAGAACTGGGGGCTCGGTGGGAAGATTTTTTCGATTACAGGTTACTTGAGAGGGTTTGTCGGGAGATAAAATATTTCAAAAAATATACGGATAAGTGCGTATTTCTCAAAAATCAAACGTTCCAATCATTGAGCCTCCAAGTGCGAATAAAAGTTTAAAATATTTAAAAGGATATTGTTTTGTGTATCGAGTAAATTTATTCATTCTTCTCGTGCTCATTTCGGCTGACTTGAGTGGCTGTGGATTTTCATCAATTGATGCCCCATCGCCCGGTCCGTCACAGCTGTGGACGAAACCCGGTGCAGCAGAAAATGAAGTTGTAACTGATTCGAAGATTTGCAGTGACAAAGTAAAGCCACTTCATGATTCGGCTAAGTTTGATAAATATACTTCCTGCATGCTTGATAAGGGCTATAAGTTTGTTCTATCGCCAAAGGGGTTTCAATCTTTCTGTGATGAGTCAATGATGTCAACCCTTGCGTGCAGATCGGCGGAAAGTGGCTTTATTTGGCCCAAGGCCGATTGAGGTATTGATTTATGCTGGTGCTAAATCACTAGCAAAGGAATCTCGGATCAATTCAACCTGGTAAACCTCCAACATCGCACTCGGCCCGAGACATTATGGAGCAGACCTCCTTCGCCACACTGCCTTCGACCGCAAGGGTTGACCTGATTGGCACAGTGATTGCCGGGAATGCTCCGACAGGTGGTGGATATATGTCGATGGATGCCGCGTCTGCGAATTATGAACCAGGCGTTGAAATTGAGCGCGCGTAGAGATGCATCGGGAGTGCCGCTGAAAGCGCCCCCTTGATTGTGCCGTCAGTAAAAGTTAAGGAGGGGATAAAGTGACTTATGGAATAGAGAGAGTAATTTGCTTGATGATGACTGTTTTAATGACGTCAGCTTGTGCTATCTATGAAATTGATTCGCCACCACTAGGGCCTGAAGATTACTGGGTTAAGGTAGGGCAAAGCAAGCCCAGGATTCGAGTGGCATTACGCGAGTGTGGTTATGACAAGGCGAAATCGATATCAGATTCCGAGTTCGTTGACTTGTGTATGCTCAGACAAGGATTTGTTTTTTTTGAGGACACACGAAATGCTCATAAGATGTGTCGGCCCGAGTCACATACGTGGAGCATGCCCCGATGTCAATCGTTGAGGGAACCTTTGATCAACTCCACCCGGTAAACTTCCAGCATCGCACTCAGCCCGAGACATTATGGAGCAGACCTTCTTCGCCACACTGGCCTTCGACAGCAAGAAGAAACAGACGCGCTGCGAGCGTTTTTGGGCGAGATAGAGCGGGTTGTGCCCCGGACGGAACTGCTGACCGTGATCGAGCCGTATTATTCCCAAGTCAGCCGTCGTGGCCGTTAACCGATGCCTCTGGCGGCGATGCTGCGCATTTCTTTCATGCACCAGTCGAGGCAGGGTAGTTCGTGGTGTTTCGGCATAAAAGTCCATGTCGGCGCCGACATGGATTGTGAGCTTGCTTATATCGTATCGGTGAGTGCGGGGAATGCGTCTGCCACCAGTGAGATATCTCACTGGGTGTTACGAGGTATGATCCCCTGAAAAATTGAATCCGTCCAGACGGGCGGCCGCGAGATAACTCGGAAATTGTGAGTTACGGATGGGTTCGGCGGGGAAGTTTTTCTTGATCAGAGATTCCTTGAGGCGCCAAGATCGGGTTAATGCCCGAAATTTATGAGCATCGTGTGGCGTGTTGAGCAGCAAGCCTATACCGAAGTGAGGCAGAGCAAGTCATCATTCCTGATGGTTTTTGTCGGCTGGTCTCAAGTCAATTGATAATGCTGGAGATTATACGTGAGTTGGCCGAATATTATTTTTACGGAAAATGAGAAAGTAAAACTGCAGGAAATGGCTATAAAGTTGGAGCAGAGAATATTTGCTGATTTGACTAAATATAAGGATCTGGATAGATTTTCAGAATATCCGCCATTTGTTGCTGCCCTGCGACTTGCCAAGAAAAAAGAAATTAGCAAGCCACTACCCATCCCAAACACCAACTATTGGTACTTTGAGACCAATTTGTCCGATTGGATGCGGGCAGAGGGCACCGGATTATTGAGCAAATTTTTATCTGCGGTTGAAGGGTTTCCCTACGAAGAGGAATAAAAGGCAGATTCAACCACAACGTGCAACAAAGATGAACTTGATGATGTGTGGCTGAGGAGGTCAAGGCATCATGGCCGCTCAAATCGCCAAGTTCAGGTTGCCCGATGTACAAACACCTCAGCCAAGAGGAACGATACCGAATTTATAGCCTCTTCAAAGCCAGACAGAGCATCAGCGCGATCGCCCGACCGCTAGGCAGGCACCCTGGTAACATCAGCCGTGAACTCAGGCGTGGCCCTGGCCAGTGGGGCTATCGGGCGGAGAAGTGCCAGATGGCGTCAGCCAGTCACGATGACTGCTGACCCACCCGCCGAATGATCCGGCCAGGCTCAACCGTTTCAAACCACCGTATGCAGCCCACGCCCATTCGACGATGGCGGTGGGCTGTCGCTGCGGACGGTGTCGGCCACAGGCGCTGCCGGTACTGGCGTGCCTGGGGCCTGTCGCGGGTTGTGGGGCTGGCCGCCAGTGCTGGCCTGCTGGCCGCTGGATGCGCCGAAGCTGCCCGCATCGGCGTTGCCGCCCGAGGGCTGCTGCTGGGGCTGGCCCTGCTGCCCGGCGGGCTGCTGGAAGGCCTGGCCGCGCGGGTCAGGCGTGCTGGCCGGAGCGGCGATGTGGGTCTGGACCAGGCGCAGACCGGCCTCGCCCATCGCCTGGCTGAGCCAGGGCTGCGATTTTTCGAGCAGCTCGCGCGTGGACGCCACATCGGCAGCGAAGGACACGCGGGCCTGGTCACCCTGCAGATCGACCTTGACGGTGATCGGGCCCATTTCGGCCGGGTTCAGGCTGAACTGCGCCTGACCGCCCTGGCGCAGCAGGCCGCTGACGCTGCTCGCCAGGCTGGCATGAAATTCGGGGCTGCTGACCGGCGTGCTGATGTGTCCGTGCAGCACAGATCGGTCGCTGAAAACGCTGGTGGCTGCGGCCGGCGGGCTGTTCAGGGCCGCCAGCGCGGCGCTCAGGCTCTCGCCGGGTGTCAGAGCAGACGCTGCCGGAGCCGTACTGCTGCGCGCGGGCAGGGGGGCGCTGCTCGGGGCGGCTGCCGCGCGCTGGCCGGACGCCCAGGCCGAGAGCACGCTGGGCGCGGTTTCGGCCTTCATCTGCTGGGCGCTGCGCAGGGGCGGCGCAGCGGACTCAAGCGCGGTCAGGCTGGCGCGAGCGATTTCTGCGATTGGCTGCCGAGCGCTTTGAGTCGTGGCCTGCGGGGTGTTTGCGGCGGCGCCTTCGCCGGTGTCGCGGCCTGCCGCAGGCCGCGCCGGGCGGCGGGCATCCAGCCCAGCAACGCGGGCGGCCAGCGCCTGACGGGTCTCTGCCTGGGTCGTGGCCAGAGTGACTGGATCCATGGTCTGGGCAGCCGCCGCAAGCGTGCCCTGCGAATGGGCCTGAGTCGTGGTCTGGGCACTGGCCCGATTGCCCGCCTGGCTCGCCGCTGAAACGGCCACTGCGCCGGCCGCGCCCTCAGTCTGTGCGGCTGGCGTGTCAGCGGCGGAGCCCAGCGCAGCCACCTGACTGGCTGCTGCCCCGTCGCCTGGGTGCGGCGCGGCCCTGGGCCGGGCTTGGGCGCTCGAAGGCTGCCCGAGCTGGGCCGCTTGCGCTGAAACGGCCGCTTCGGCACCAGCACCGGGTGCGGTGGCCGTGGCTGCCTCAAGGGCAAGGGCGGGCGCCGTGGTCTGATCAGATGTTGCCTGGGCGGTAGGCGCTGCTGTCACAGCCACCGGCACCACAATCTGCCCGGCGGCCTGAAGCGCTGCACCGGCGTCTGGCCGGGTGGCCGCTTCAGCCGGATCGAGTGGATCGGGTTTTGTTCGCTTCGCAGCGCCGATTTCTGCTTTGGCGTTGACGGCGTGCAAAGGCGCTCTCTCCGGGGAGGGCGCCGACAGGGGCGTCGTGTCTGCGGCCGAGGGCCGCTGTGCCTCGCGGCGCTGGCGCAGGGCGCTGGCGAAGCCAGGGGATGCTTGCGCGCCTTTCTGACCCGGGCTGTCTGCGGCGGCGTGCTGCGGTCCGGCTGCCGCGCGTCCCTTGCGCTTCAGCCCGGCCCCCGGGCCGCCGGGCGCCTGGCCAGAGCCGGGGAGCAGGGCGGCTGAATCGGGGGAGGCGGTGGGCATCAGCGGAATCATCATCGGGCCTCGGTCTAGCTGTTGGCGGCCTGGCGCTGGGCGTGCCAGGACAGGGTCTGCGCCTGTTCGTCGAACATTTTCTGCTCGCGCCGCTGCGCGTCCTGCAGGATCTCGGCCTGGCGGCGGTCCAGCAGTTTCTGGGTGCGGGCGACGCGCAGTTCGGCCTCCAGCACCAGACGGCGCGCGTGCGCCATGCGTTCTTCGGCCTGGGTGAGCAGGCTGCCCTGCTGGCTGATGGCCATGTCCAGCCGGTTCATGTAATCGTTGTAACAGCGCATGACTTCGATCGAACTTTCGCCTTGGGTGTGTCGTTCACGCCAATGCTGCTCGTAGGCGCTGCGGTGCTGGCTGAGCTGGTCGGACCGGGATTGCGCCTGGTTCAGTGCTTCGCGCGTGCTGTGCAGCTGGGTCAGGGCCTGATCGCGCTGGGTTTTTTCGTGCGCCAGCAGGTTGTGGATCGCGGGGGACGTACTCATGCGCTGATTCTGGCGCGAAGCGGCGGGCCGCAGTGCGTGAATCTGCGGGTCAAAACCGGGTCAGACCAGCACCTTGCGCCCGGGGGATCAGTGCAGGACCGCTGCGGTCGGTGCCGCTGTGCCGGGTTCAGCTGCTGTGCTGCTTTTTCAGGCTGATCTTGCGCACCTTGGCGCGTTTGACGTGGCCGCCGGCGGTGACGCGCTCGTTGCCATAGACCTTGATGCGCGCCACTTTGGCGCGGTGCGTGGCGCTGGCTTTCTGCTTGAGCACGGTGACGAGGCGCGGCCCGGCCTTGCGGTCGGCGCGGGCTTCGGTCTCTTCGGGTTCGGGCTGCGGGCGCCAAAGCACCAGCAGCTTGCCGATGTGCTGGACGGGCGCGGCGTGCAGATCGTGCGAGATCTGCACCAGCAGCGCCTCACGCGCGGCACGGTCGTCGCTGAACACGCGCACCTTGATCAGGCCGTGGGAGTTCAGCGCGCGGTCGATTTCGCTGCGCACGCCGGGGGTGAGTCCGTCGGCGCCGATCATGACCACAGGCGACAGCCCATGGGCGTGGGCGCGCAGATCCTTGCGCTGGGCGGGGGTCAGAGGGATGGCGCTCATAATATGATGACGGACTTTCAGGCAGAGGGCTGGCCGGACAGGCGGGCGCAGGTGTGGCAACAAAAAACAGAAAAGTAAACCGGGCGTGGCTCAACGACCACCTCAACGATCCCTACGTCAAGATGGCGCAGCGTGACGGCTATCGGGCCCGCGCTGCCTACAAGCTCAAGGAAATCAACGACGCGCTGGGCCTGCTTCGCCCCGGTCAGCTGGTGGTCGACCTGGGCTCGGCGCCGGGCGCCTGGAGCCAGTACCTGCGCCGGGAATACCCCGACACCACGGTCATCGCCCTGGACATCCTGCCCATGGAACCTGTCGACGGCGTGACCTTCATCCAGGGGGATTTCCGTGAGGACGGCATTCTGCAGCAATTGCACGAGGCTGTGAAGGGCCGACCCGTGGATGTGGTCGTTTCCGACATGGCGCCCAACCTGTCGGGCATTGCCAGTTCGGACGCGGCGCGCATCAGCCACCTCGTCGAACTGGCGCTGGAATTCGCCAGCACCCACCTGCAGCCACGCGGCGCGCTGGTCACCAAGGTCTTCCACGGCAGCGGCTACAGCCAGATCGTCGAGCAGTTCAAGCGCCATTTTGTGACGGTGAAGCCGCTCAAGCCCAAATCGTCGCGCGACAGATCGGCCGAGACGTTTCTGATCGGGATCGGTCTGAAATAGACCCCATCTATTCTCTCCAGGGGCTTGTGGATTTGTGCTGCGCACGCATATGGGCTCTGGACTAGAATCGTACGAAGCGTGTGACCGCTGTGTGACACGTGGATCTGCTCAACGGGTAAAGGGCCTGATGTGAACAATCAATGGTTTTCCAAGGTGGCGGTGTGGCTGGTGGTGGCCCTCGTGCTGTTCACCGTTTTCAAACAGTTTGATCAGGGCGCCAGCACGGGCTCGCAGATCGCGTACTCGGACTTCCTGCAGGAGGTGCGGGCCAGCCGCGTCAAGAGCGTGGTGATCGAAGAGGGCCTGCGCGCTGTGGATATCACGGGCGTCACGCAGGACGACCGCACCGTGCGCACGACGGGCTCCTACCTCGACCGTGGCCTGATCAACGACCTGATCAACAACAACGTGCGCTTCCGCGTCCAGCAGCGCGCCGAGGGTTCGCTGCTGCAGTCGCTGCTGTTCTCGTGGGGGCCGATGCTGCTGCTGATCGGGGTATGGATTTATTTCATGCGCCAGATGCAGGGCGGCGGCAAGGGCGGGGCGTTCAGCTTTGGCAAATCCAAGGCGCGCATGCTGGACGAAAACAGCAACACCGTCACCTTTGCGGATGTGGCCGGCTGCGACGAGGCCAAGGAAGAAGTCACCGAGCTGGTGGATTTCCTGAAGGATCCTCAGAAATTCCAGAAGCTGGGCGGACGCATTCCGCGCGGCGTGCTGCTGGTCGGCCCGCCCGGAACGGGCAAGACGCTGCTGGCCAAATCCATCGCGGGCGAGGCCAAAGTGCCCTTCTTCACGATTTCGGGCTCTGACTTTGTCGAGATGTTCGTCGGCGTGGGCGCGGCCCGCGTGCGCGACATGTTCGAACAGGCCAAGAAAAGCGCGCCGTGCATCATCTTCATCGATGAAATCGACGCCGTGGGCCGTCACCGTGGCGCCGGCATGGGCGGCGGCAACGACGAGCGCGAGCAGACCCTCAACCAGATGCTGGTCGAGATGGACGGCTTCGAGACCAACCTGGGCGTGATCGTCATCGCTGCGACCAACCGCCCCGATATTCTGGACCCGGCGCTGCTGCGTCCGGGCCGCTTCGACCGCCAGGTCTATGTCACGCTGCCCGACGTCCGTGGCCGCGAGCAGATTCTGGGCGTGCACATGCGCAAGGTCCCCGTCGGCCAGGACATTCGCGCCGACGTGCTGGCGCGTGGCACGCCGGGTTTCTCGGGCGCTGATCTGGCCAACCTGGTCAACGAAGCCGCACTGTTCGCGGCGCGCCGGGGTGGGCGCCTCGTCGAAATGAACGATTTCGAGAAGGCCAAGGACAAGATCATGATGGGCCCGGAGCGCAAGTCCATGATCATGCCCGAGGAAGAGCGCCGCAACACCGCCTACCACGAGGCCGGTCACGCCCTGATCGGGCAGATGCTGCCCAAGTGCGATCCGGTTCACAAGGTGACCATCATCCCGCGCGGCCGCGCCCTGGGCGTGACGATGAGCCTGCCTGTGCGTGACAAGTACAGCTACGACCGCGAGTACATGGAGAACCAGATCGCCATGCTGTTTGGTGGGCGCATCGCTGAAGAAGTGTTCATGAACCAGATGACCACGGGCGCCAGCAACGACTTCGAGCGCGCCACGCAGATCGCCCGCGACATGGTCACGCGCTACGGCATGACCGACGAGCTGGGCCCCATGGTTTACGCCGAGCAGGAAGGTGAAGTCTTCCTGGGCAAGCAGATGAACCGCCACACGGCCATGTCTGAAGCGACGATGCAGAAGGTGGATCGCGAGATCCGCAAGATCATCGACGCCCAGTACGCCACGGCGCGCAACCTGATCGAATCCAACAAGGACAAGATGCACGCCATGGCCAAGGCCCTGCTCGAGTGGGAAACCATCGATGCCGACCAGCTCGGCGACATCATGGAAGGCCGCGATCCGCGTCCGCCCAAGGACTGGTCTGGACCCAGCTCCCGCCCCAGCGGCGGCGGCGATGGCCCGACACCCCCGGCGGTGAAAATCGAAGGCGATGCTCCGGCTACGGCCTGATCCGGCGCACAAATGACAGCGGAGCCTTCGGGCTCCGTTTTTTATGCCTCATTTTTGAATCATTCCTGGCTGATCGGTGTCAGATTTGATGCACAATCACTTCAGATTTGATGCTGAAAGTGTGCCATGCGAACCACCGTCACGATAGACGACGCCCTGTACGAACGCGCCCTGGAAGTGGCTGACCCGGCCATGGACAAGGCCGACCTGTTCCGCGAAGCCATCAAGACCTTTGTGCGCGTCAACGCGGCCCGCCGCCTGGCCCTGCTGGGCGGGGCTGCGCCCGACATGCCCGACATCCCTCGCCCGCGCTACACCGACGAACTGCAGTGAACGGCGTTCTGGCAGATACATCGATCTGGATCGATCATTTCCGCACGCCCAATGCCCACCTGATGCAGCTGCTGCCGCAGGACCGCATCCTGGTCCACCCTATGGTGCAGGGCGAAGTCGCCTGCGGCACGCCGCCGCAGCGGGCCAAATCGTTAGCCCTGTTGGCCCTGCTGGCCGACCTCCAGCCCGTGCCGCACGCCAGCCTGCGCGAAGTGCTGCTGCTGGTGGAGCGCGAAAAGCTCTACGGGCAGGGTTGCGGGCTGATTGATCTCATGCTGCTGGCTTCGGTGCTGCTCCTGCCGGGCGCCCGGCTGTGGACGCTGGATCGGCGCCTGTCGGTCCTGACCCAGCGCTTTGGCGTCCACTACGGCGAGCTGTCCCACTGATGCGGCTTTTCACTTCCAGGCCCTCGCCATGAACACGCATTGGCAAACCACCCGCTTCCCCATAGCCCTTTCTCGCCCGCGCGTCATGGGCATCGTCAATGTCACGCCGGATTCGTTCTCGGACGGCGGGCTGCATGGCGATGCGGCGGCGGCCTGCCGCCACTGCGATTTACTGGTGGAGCAGGGCGCGGACATTCTGGACATTGGTGGCGAATCGACGCGCCCGGGCGCGCGCACGCCGGGTGAGGCCGAAGAACTGGCGCGCGTACTGCCTGTGCTGCGCCACGCGGTGACGCTGGGCGTGCCGGTGTCGGTGGATACCAGCTCGCCCGTCGTGATGCGCGCGGCGCTGGATGCGGGCGTGGACATCGTCAACGACGTGCGCGCCCTGCAGCGCCCCGGCGCACTGGAGGTGGTGGCGGCGCACCCGTCCTGCGGCGTCTGCCTGATGCACATGCAGGGCGAGCCCGGTGTGATGCAGCACGAGCCGAACTACGCCGACGTGGTCGCCGAAGTGGGCGTCTTTCTGGCGCAACGCCTGCGTGCGGTGCTGGACGCGGGCGTGGCGGGCGGGCGCGTGGTGCTTGACCCGGGCTACGGATTTGGCAAGACGGTGGCGCATAATCTCGCCCTCTGGCAGCACCAGCAGGCGCTGCTGGAGCTGGGGCAGCCGCTGCTGGTGGGCTGGTCGCGCAAATCGACGCTGGGCGCCATCACCGGGCGCGGTGTCGCGGACCGTCTGGCCGCCAGCCTGGCCGCCGTGCTGGTCAGCGTGGCCCGGGGCGCGCGCATCGTTCGGGTCCACGACGTGGCCGCCACGGTGGACGTCCTGAAAGTCGCCCACGCGGCCGGCTGGCCCGACAGCGCCTCCCCAGAGACAGACTGAACCGACAAAAATCAAACGACAGCGGAATCCCCCATGAGCACACAGCGACAGTATTTCGGCACCGATGGCATCCGGGGCCGGGTTGGCGTCAGCCCCATCACCGCCGATTTCGCCCTGCGCCTGGGCCATGCCGTGGGCGTGGTGCTGCGCCGCACGCACGAGCGTCCGCGCGTCATCCTGGGCAAGGACACGCGCATTTCGGGCTATATGCTGGAAGCGGCGCTGGAAGCCGGTTTTGCCTCGGCCGGGGTCGATGTGCGCCTGACCGGGCCGCTGCCCACGCCGGGCGTGGCCCACCTGACGCGGGCCATGCGTGCGCAGCTGGGCGTGGTCATCAGCGCGTCACACAACCCGTTTGAGGACAACGGCATCAAGTTCTTTTCGGCCAGCGGCGAGAAGCTGCCCGACGCCTGGGAGCTGGACGTTGAAGCTGCCCTGGCCCAGCCGCCCCAGTGGGCCGGATCGGCGCAGCTGGGCCGTGCCCGGCGCCTGAATGACGCGCAAGGGCGCTACATCGAGTTCTGCAAAAGCACGCTCAGCCCCGGCACCTCGTTCGCCGGGCTCAAGCTGGTGGTCGATGCCGCGCACGGCGCCGCCTACCAGGTCGCGCCGCAGGTGTTCGAAGAGCTGGGCGCCACCGTCATTCCCGTGGGCTGCCAGCCCAATGGTCTGAACATCAACCTGGGCGTGGGCGCGACCCACCCCGAAGCGCTGGCCCAGGCGGTGCTGGAGCACGGCGCTGACTACGGCGTGGCGCTGGATGGCGACGCCGACCGCCTGCAGATGGTCGATGGCGCCGGCCGCATTTTCAACGGCGACGAGCTGCTTTATGTGCTGGTCCAGGACCGCATCGCGCGCGGCCAGACCGTGTCCGGCGCGGTCGGCACTTTGATGACGAATCTGGCCGTCGAAGCGGCTTTCCGCCGCCAGGGGGTCGAGCTGCTGCGCGCCAAGGTCGGCGACCGCTACGTGCTGGAAGGCCTGAAAGAGCGCGGCTGGCTGCTGGGCGGTGAAAGCTCGGGCCACCTGCTCATGCTGGATCGCCACACCACCGGCGACGGCCTGATCAGCGCCCTGCAGGTGCTGCAGGCGGTGCAGTTTGGCCGCAAAAGCCTGGCACAGCTGCTGGATGGCGTCCAGCTGTGTCCGCAGATCATGCACAACGTGCGCCTCAAGCCCGGCCAGGATTGGGCGGCCAGCGCCGCCGTCGCCAACTGCCGCCGTCAGGTCGAAGCCGAACTGGGCGAATCCGGCCGCATCCTCATCCGCGCCTCAGGCACCGAGCCCGTGCTGCGCGTGATGGTCGAAGCTTTTGAGCGCGATCAGGCCGAATCCTGCGCCCGCCGCCTGGCGGACGTGATCATGGCGGTCTAAGCCGATCCAGCCACCGCGCGCCCGACGCTGTTCCGGCGATGATCTGCGCCTGGCGGCTGTCGTCCGGTTGCAGTTTCAGCGTCAGCGCCCAGTCGGGGGCGGGCATCTGGCCTGCGACGCGCTCGGGCCACTCGACCAGCTTGAGCCCGGGCGCCAGGACGAGATCGCGCAGGCCGGCCTCTTCAAACTCCAGTGCATCGCCCAGGCGGTAAAAGTCAAAGTGATGCACGGCCAGCGGCGCGGCGCCGCCCGGCGGCTGGGCGAGGTAGGGCTCTACAATCGCGTAGCTCGGGCTTTTGATGCGTCCGGTGACGCCCAAAGCCCGCAGCAGGTGGCGGCAGAAGGTGGTTTTGCCCGCGCCCAGATCGCCCTGCAGCGTGATGAGCGCCGACAGCGCAGGCGTGCCCGCCACCAGCGCGGCCAGCGATTCGGCGAAGGAACGGGTGTCGTCCTCGGTGGGCAGATCGAGCCGCAGTTCGGGGGCAGGGGAGAGGTTCTGGGCCACAGGAGATCGGTTTTGGAGCAGCACGAAGCGTGGCAGCAGATTGTAGGTCAGGCGCGGGCGCTGGGCTTTGGCGATGTCGCCGTGGCGGGCGTCGAGCACCCGCAGGCCGAAGCCGCCCTGCAGCGCTGGCTGGACGCCGGTTACCACGGCCAGATGGACTATATGGCGCGTCACGGCACGCGCCGCTCGCGTCCGGCCGAGCTGTTGCCTGGCACGCTGCGTGTGCTCTCCCTGCGCTTCGACTACCTGCCCGCCAGCACCCCGCCTGACTGGCGCGGGCACGAGTTGGCGCGGCTGGATCAGCCCGGCAACGCTGTGGTGTCGGTGTACGCCCGGGGCCGCGATTACCACAAGGTGCTGCGCCAGCGCCTGGCGCAGCTGGTGGACTGGCTGCAGCAGCAGGAGCCGCTGTGGTGCGCCCAGCCCTGGGCGGCGGCCTGGGCGCCGCTGCAGGCGCGCGTGTTCACCGATTCCGCGCCGGTGCTCGAAGTCAGCCTGGCGCGCAGCGCGGGCCTGGGCTGGGCGGGGCGGCACAGCCTGCTGCTGCGCCGCGATGCGGGGTCGATGTTTTTCCTGGGAGAGATTTTCATCAACTGGCCGCTGCCACTCACCCCGGCGGGCGACAGCCACTGTGGAAGCTGCCGCGCCTGCGTGGACGCCTGCCCCACGGGCGCCATTCTGGAAGACGGCCAGGTGGATGCGCGGCGCTGCATCTCTTATCTGACCATCGAGCACGATGGCGCCATGCCGCCCGAGCTGCGCCCGCTGATCGGCTCGCGCGTCTACGGCTGCGACGACTGCCAGCTGGTCTGCCCCTGGAACAAGTACGCCCGCCGCAGCGACGCGCCCGACTGGGTGCCGCGCCACGGCCTGGAAGCGGCGACGTTGCTGGGCCTGTGGGCCTGGAGCCCGGAGGATTTCGACAGCCGCCTCGCGGGCAGCGCCATCCGGCGCATCGGCTGGGCGCGCTGGCGGCGCAACTTGGTCACCGCCATGGGCAACGCACTGGTTCACCCGCAGGCCGATGCGGCGCTGCGCGTGGCCCTGCTGCAGGCGCTTCAGCGCTGCGACGACGCTGATCCGGCCGTGCAGGAGCACCGCCGCAGTGCTTTGGCGCAGGCGTCATCGGCGGGCTTGACCGCATGAGCACCGCCGCGCTGCCCCTCATCGAGCGCTTTCTGGCCGCGCTCTGGCTGGAAGAAGGACTGTCGGCCAACACCCGTCTGGCTTACCGCCGCGACCTGGAAGCGCTGCTGCGCCACCTGTGCGGCCCGGCGCCGCAGGATGACCCGGCGTGCGGGGAAGAATCTGCAGCGCCCCGGCGCGGACGCCGTCCCGGCCCCGCTTTGCCGCCAGGCTGCGACGCGCGCCTGTTGCAGGTGCAGGAAAGCGATCTGCTGGGCTGGTCGGTCGCCGCGCACGCCAGCACCGCCGCGACCACGGCCAACCGGCGCGGCAGCGTACTGCGGCGTTTTTTCCGCTGGGCGGTGCGCGAGGGCCTGATGGCCCACGACCCCACGCTGCGCCTGGCCAGCGCGCGCACGGCGCTGCGCTTTCCCAAAACACTGGCCGAGGCCGAGGTCGAAGCGCTGCTGGCCGCGCCCGACGTCAGCCAGCCGCTGGGTCTGCGCGACCGCGCCATGCTGGAGGTGATTTACGCCTGCGGCCTGCGCGTCAGTGAGCTGGTGGCGCTGCGCCGCATCGACGTGCGTCTGGACGACGGCGTGCTGACCACGCTGGGCAAAGGCGGCAAGGAGCGTCTGGTGCCCTTCGGCCAGGAGGCCGTGATCTGGCTGCGGCGCTGGCTGCAGGACGGCCGTCCCGCGCTGGTGGGGCGGCGCAGCAGCGCGGCGCTCTTCGTCACCGCCCGCGCCGAGCCCATGACGCGCCAGATGTTCTGGACCCTGGTCAAAAAATACGCCCGCCAGGCCGGGCTGGCGCAGCAGCCCAGTCCGCACACGCTGCGCCACGCCTTTGCCACGCACCTGCTCAACCACGGCGCCGACTTGCGCAGCGTGCAGCTGCTGCTGGGCCATGCCGACATCAGCACGACCACCATTTACACCCACATCGCCCGCGAGCGCCTGCGCCACCTGGTCGACAGACACCATCCGCGCGCCGGGTTTTCCGGCATTGGCGATGATGCCGACCCGTTCGCATCCGATGCGGCCGATGACAGCGACGACGATGACGACTGACCCGAAGGACCGCCCATGAGCCCCCCCGACCCGACTTTTGACCGCGCCCTGCTGTGGCTGCGCCGCGACCTGCGCAGCCACGATCACGCCGCCTGGGCGCTGGCGCAGGCCCGCGCTCGCCACGTCTGGGTGGCGTTCGTGCTGGACAGCGACATCCTGGACGCGCTGCCGCGCCAGGATCGCCGCGTCGAGTTCATCCTGCAGGCGCTGGGCCAGATCCATACCGATCTGGCCGCCGTGGGCAGCGGTCTGGTGGTGCTGCACGGCCGCGCGGCGCAGCAGATTCCGCGCCTGGCGCAGGCGCTCGGGGCGCAGGCGGTGTTCGCCAGCCACGACGATGATCCGCACGCGCTGGCCCGCGACGCGCAGGTGGCGCAGACGCTGACCGGGCAGGGCTGCGCCTGGCACAGCGTGAAGGATCATGTGATTTTCGAGCGCCGCGAAGTGCTCACCGGCGCGGGTCAGCCGTACGGCGTCTACACCCCCTACTGGCGCAACTGGAGCCAGCGCCTCAGCGCCGCCGACGTCCGCGACCACGCCGTCGATCTGGCTCGGCCGGGGGGCCACCCGCCCTGGCCCGACGCGGTGATTCAGGCGGCCGCGCAAGGCCAGATCACCGTGCCCGCCCAAGCCCCCGGCGTGCCCACGCTGGCGCAGACCGGTTTCGAGCCCACCAACCTGAACCAGCTGGGCCTGACCGGCGACCGCGCGGGCGTGCGCCGCTGGCTGGACGATTTCCGCCCACGACTGGCCGCCTACGGGCGCCAGCGCGACCAGCCTGCGCTGAAGGGCCCCAGCTACCTGGGCGTGCATCTGCGCTTTGGCACGCTGTCGGTGCGCGAGCTGATCCGCCTGGCGCTGGACGAACTGGGCTGCTCGCCCGGCGAGCTGGGCCGCCACAGCGCCCGCACGCCCGCCAGCAGCGCCGCGCCCGAGCGCCCCGGTGCGCTCGTCTGGATCCAGGAGCTGGTCTGGCGCGATTTCTACCATCAGATCCTGGCCAACTTCCCGCACGTGGCGCAGGGCGCTTTCCGCCGCGCTGACGACGCGCTGGTCTGGGAAGAGGGCGCCGTGGCCGACCGCCATTTCGCCGCCTGGTGCGCGGGCCGAACGGGCTATCCGCTGGTCGATGCGGCACAGCGCCAGCTGCTGCAGACGGGCTATATGCACAACCGCCTGCGCATGGTGAGCGCCAGTTTCCTGATCAAGGATCTGGGCATCGGCTGGCAGCGCGGCGAGGCGTTTTTCGCGCAGCACCTGCTGGATTTTGACCTCGCCAGCAACAATGGCGGCTGGCAGTGGGCGGCCTCGACGGGCTGCGACGCCCAGCCCTGGTTCCGCATTTTCAACCCCTGGACGCAAAGCCGCACCTTTGATGCCGAGGGCCGCTTCATCCGGCGTTACCTGCCCGAACTGGCGCGGGTGCCAGCCGCCGACCTGCACGAGGCCAAAACGCTGGCCCGCCATCGCACCGGGCTGGATTACCCCCTGCCGCTGGTCGATCACGCGCAGGCGCGCGTGGCGACGCTCGCCCGCTACGAGGCCGTGCGCGGCAAGGCGCAGGATTGATTGTCCGGGCGGCCGCGCTCAGGTACGCGTCTGCGGGGGCTGCGGCACCGCAGACATGCCAGGACGGCTGCGCTGGATGATGTGGTGGATGTAGTCGTTCAGGCGGCCCTGATCCTGTGGGCGCAGGTCCAGGAACTCGCAGCCGATCAGGCTGGCGGAATGGGTGTCTGAGCCATCCGGACCGGGCTCGCCGGGCGTGATGCGGTGCACCATCAGGTGGCACAGGAAATCGGTGGACGGATCAAGATAGGTGTGCGCGCTGGACAGCACCTGCCCCGGATGCAGCGACCCCGTCACCGTGTGCGGCAGCAGAAATGAGCAGCCGGTTTCGCTGACGTCCATGATGCGCGCCGACACCGCCGAGCGCGCCACCTCGGGCGCGACAAAGGTGATGTTGGGCGCAAACTGGTCCTGCGCCCGCACGCGCGGCACCTTGCGGCGCTGGAATTTGTAGACGTAACGCGGCAGCGCCGCCTGCAGCGCGCTGTGGTTGAGCCCGCGCACCAGCACTTCCTCGCGCAGCGGAAACTGGATCTTGATCTGGTCAATAAAGCCCGTCACCACCAGCATGTTGGGCTGGTTGAGCAGGCGCACGATCTCGTCCGTGTATTCGGCACTGAGGGTGATGGTCTGGTGGTCGTGGTTGATCGCCCACAGCTGCGTGATGGTGGGCGGCGCTTCCGGGTCGTGGTAGATGTGCAGGTCGTCGCCGCTGTCCAGCCAGGTCTGCAGGATGATGCGGATGTCCTTGCGCGAATGCACCAGGAACGGCGAAACCACCAGCTCTTCAGACGGGTCGATGAAAATCGGGATGGAATCATGATCCATGGGTGCTCCCTGGCTGGCTGAGGGCCCCCTGACTCTGGCTATCCAGCGTCAGTGCAGGGTTCTGGAAACCTCTTCAGGCCACATCAGCGCCGCACCTGCTGCACAGCCGGCCAACTGCCGGACCCTGGCATCATTTGTCAGTATTCTGAGCATGATACGGCCTTTGGCCTGCTGCTGCGTCCGGCTCAGGGACTGCCCGTTCAAAGCCCGCTCCAACTGTGCAATTAGCACGGCGCAGGCGTGCTCCAGCGCCTCAAGCTGCTGCCAGTCCTGCGTGCGGGCGGCGTCAACCATCTGCGCGCTGCGCTGTTCGAGCTGCTCGTACAGGGCCAGCGGGCTGCTGCTGGACGCGCGTGGCATGGTGCGTCCGCCACTGCGGCTTTGCTGCGCCTGCACGTTTCAGGACGCCTGCGGGCGGATGGCCACCCACGCTTCGTGGATGGGGGAAATGACGCTCAGGCAGTCGTCCAGCGCCTGCTCGTCGTTGCGCAGGTTGGCCTGCGTCAGGCGGATGATGATGAACTCGTACAGATCGCCCAGGTTGCGCGCGATCTCGCCACCGCCCTGCAGGTCCAGCCCGCCTTTAAGACCTTCGTCAATGATGCGCACGGCCTTGGTGATGTAGAGCGATTTCTGCTCGATGTCGCCGTGGCGCATGGCGCCGCGTGCGCGGGCCACGGCGTCCACAAAACCGTCAAACAGCAGCTCGATCAGGCGGTGCGGTGACGCGCCGGACACACCAGACGTGACGCCCGTGCTGGCGTAGGCGTTGGCGGCGTAAGCCTGGGCGCGGGGGCGGGCAGTGGGGGTCATCGTAGAGAACATGGCTGTGTTGGGAGGAGTTCACGGATGCCATGAATTCGGCACCGCAGCGTGTCAACTTGAGCCCGATTGTGGCGCGACCCCGACATTTCGGACCGAAAAAAAGGGGGCTGCTGCCCCCTTTTTACTGCCGCTGCGGCGCTGATGACGCTCAGGGCGCCGTCGGCGAGGTGAATTTGAAATCGGTGCGCGCGCTTTTGCGCAGCGATTCGCGGTAGGCGTCGATGGCGCGCTGGCGCAGCAGCTCGATCAGGTTGGGCTTGATCTCGGCCATGGGCGGGAAGCTGGCGCTGCGCTCATCGTTCAGCTCGATGATGTGCCAGCCAAACTGCGATTTCACCGGCTGCTGGGTGATCTGGCCTTTCTTCAGCGTGGCCAGAGCGCGCGCAAACTCGGGCACATAGGCGTCCGGTGTGGACCAGCCCAGATCGCCGCCATTGGCGCCGGAACCCGGATCTTTCGAGTATTTTTTGGCCAGTTCAGCGAAGTTGCCACCCGCCTTGAGCTGCGCCAGGATGTCCTGCGCCTCTTTTTCGGTGGGCACCAGGATGTGGCTGGCCTTGTACTCGGTCTGCGTGTTTTCGGCCTTGAGCTTGTCGTACTCTTTTTGCAGATCGGCGTCGCTGAACGTCAGGCTCTTGCCGTAGCTGTCAAACAGCGTACGGATCAGCAGCGCCTGACGCACCTGCTCCAGCTGCGCCTGGAAGTCCGGGTTGGCGGCCGCGCCCTTGCGCTGGGCCTCCTGGGCGTAAATTTCGCGCAGCACGACTTCCTCTTCGGCGCGCTTTTCCAGCCCCGGCGGCAGGGCCTGGCCGGACTGCTCGGCCTGCTCGCGGGCCTGATCCAGCAGCGCGGTGACGCGCGCCTTGGGCACGGGCTTGCCGTTGACGATGGCGATGTTCTGCGCCTGCGCCAGCAGCGGCAGGGTCAGGACGCAGGCGGCGAGGAAATGTCGGCTTGAGATCATGGGCAGTGGGGTTTCCGGAAGAAAGAAAAGGGTGGGGCGCAGATAAAAGAGATCAAAGGAAAAGGCGGGCGCTGCGTCTCAGTCCTGGACGCGGCCCAGAAGCAGGAATTCCATCAGCGCTTTCTGGACGTGCATGCGGTTTTCGGCCTCGTCCCAGACGACGGACTGCGGGCCGTCGATGACGGCAGCGCTGACTTCTTCGCCCCGGTGCGCGGGCAGGCAGTGCATGAACAGGGCGTCGGGGCGGGCGCGGGCCATCATGGCCTCGTCCACGCACCAGCTGGCGAAGGCGGCGGCGCGCGCCTGGTTTTCGGCCTCGTAGCCCATGCTGGTCCAGACGTCGGTGGTGACCAGATCGGCGCCGTCGCAGGCTTCGTAGGGATCGTCGAACAGGCGGTAGCAGTCCGGGTTGGCCAGGCCCAGCGAGGGCAGGGCGGCGTCCACGCTGTAGCCTTTGGGCGTGCTGATGTGCACGCGAAAGCCCAGCAGGTCGGCCGCCTGCAGCCAGGTGCAGGCCATGTTGTTGCCGTCGCCGATCCACGCGACGGTCTTGCCCGCCAGGCTGCCGCGGTGCTCGTGGTAGGTGTAGATGTCGGCCAGAATCTGGCAGGGGTGGAATTCGTTGGTCAGGCCGTTGATGACCGGCACGCGCGAGTGGCGGGCGAACTCTTCCAGGCGATCCTGGCCGAAGGTACGGATCATGACCAGATCGACCATGCGGCTGATCACGCGCGCCGTGTCGGCAATGGGCTCCGAGCGGCCGAGCTGGCTGTCGGTCGAGGTCATGTGCACCACAGAGCCGCCCATCTGGTACATGCCGGCTTCGAAGCTCATGCGCGTACGCGTGCTGGCCTTCTCGAAAATCATGGCCAGGGTGCGGTCCTGCAGCGGCTGGTAGCGCTCGTAACGCTTGAAGCGGCCCTTGATGATGCGGATGCGCTCAAAAAGGTGCGCGTACTGCTGGGCGTCCAGGCTGGCGAAGTGCAGGTAATGCAGGGGGGCGGGAGGAGAGGATGACGTCATCGCTGCCTCGGCAAAAAATGGATTACACCACAAGCTGCAGCGGCCCTGTGCACACGGCCGACCACGCGCGCGGGAGCTGGTCTAAAATGTGCGCTGCACTGCAGCATGGCCGTCCGACATGGGGGCCCTCGGCCACCACGGGAGAGTGACATCGATACCAGACAAGTTTTCATCCAGGGGGTGACCTCGTCAGGACGGACGTTCCGCCCCAGCGACTGGGCCGAGCGCCTGGCCGGTGCCTTGTCCTGCTTCCGCCCGGCCGGCCAGAAGGTCGCCGCCAACGCCCGCCTGGGCTATTCGCCGCTGTGCGTGCCGCGTGTGATTGGCGGCGTCAAGTGCGTCATCATCAGCGAGGCGCTAAAAGAGGTCGAACCCATGGCCTGGGATTTCGCCATGAATTTCGCCCGCGACAACGACCTGCAGGTCGTCGATGCCTGCCTGATGCCGGAGCGGCCTGAGGGTGAGGGGAAGGGCTGACGCCGTCAGACGCCCGCAGACGTCCGGGGCCAGCGGTCTGGACTGCGCAGGTCGTGCAGGACAGCCAGAATACTGATCAGATCGCCCCGAACCACGTAGAACACACCATAAGGAAACCGGGGCAGCAGAGCCCGGCGGACCTTCGGCATCACTTCGGCGTAGAGCAAAGGCGCCTGCTTTAGCCGCTCAACCTGCAGTTCCAGCGCGGCAAGGAATTCGTCGCCGAGACCGGAATGCTGCTTTTCGTACCACTCGCGTGCGATGCCGGTTTCTCGCAGGGCACGAGCGGAGACCTTTAAACGGTACGCCACGATCCGTCAGCCAGCCGGGATTTGACCTGATCCCACGAAAAACCGGCCTCCGGGCTGGCCTCGAATTCATCGAGGCGATCCTGGAGGGTGTTTTTCAGCTCTGGCGACACTTCGGCGTCCGTGGATACTGCGGCCACGCTGTCCCAGATCAGCTCGACCAGTCGGATTCTTTCCTGCACAGGTAGCTCGAGAATGTCGGCAATCGATACGTTTTTCATGCTGACCTTTCGCATTTCAATCAGCGCACAAAACTCGGCTGGCTTGCCGCTCCTGGGCGTGACAGCAGCTGTGCCTCAGCGCTGGCATCCCCCAGCGCTTTGGGCGCAGCGGGCTGGACGGATCCGGACTTGGGCGTGTAACCCGCCTGATCCAGCGCCTGTATCCACTGCGTCGGCGTGGTCTGCGCCGTGGCGATGACCTGGCCGGCCAGCGTCAGCACAGGCAGGCTGTCCTGGCCGGTCAGGCGCTGGAGCTGGACGAAATCGCCGGGTGACGAGACAGTGAACACCGCAGCGGGAACGCCGCGCTGGCGCAGCGTATCGAGCCAGGCGGCGCAGGCGCTGCAGGCCGGGTTGGTGTAGAGCACCACCGGCTGCTGGCTGGCGACCTGGCGCAGCGCGGCGGGCCAGGCGATGGCGGTGGGGCTGTCGGCGCCCAGCGCCAGCAGACGGTCCTGGCCCAGCGTGCGGCCCGGCTCGGGCGGCGCTGGAGGCAGGCGGTTCAGCGCCCGGCCAGCGGCGCCGCTGGCGATGTCTTCGGTGCTGGCGTCGCCGGAAATGATGGCGCGAATCTGCGCCGGGCTCAGGCTGCTGTCCAGGGGCTGGCTGCTGTTGAGTGCGCGAATCAGCGCGCTGGCGCGATCCCGTCCGGCCACGCCCTGCGGGGCACCGGGGTCCGTGCGGCTGGCTGGCCGCACTGCGCTGCCCTGGGCGGCCGTGCCGGGCGAAACCAGCACATTGCGCCGCGACAGGGCGCTGGTGTCACCGCCGGATGCGGTACCCGTCGCCGCGCCAGAAGGCGCTGCAGGCGGCTGAACCTGCTCGCGCGTCTGCGGCTGGTCGGTGTAGGTGACGCGCCCGTCCGGGCCGACCACGCGGTACTGCGCCAGCGCGGTCGGCGCGTGCAGCGTCAGCAGCAGCGCCGACAGCAGCAGCGCAGGACGCGCCAGGGCGCACTGCGGTCGCAGGGCCGCCGTCATGGTCAGGCCGCCATGCCCTGGTGGCGCAGCAGGGCGTCGGGCTGCGGATCGCGGCCCCGGAAGGCGCGGAAGTTATCCAGTGCGCTGCGGCTGGCGCCCCGCTCCAGGATTTCTTTCAGGTAACGCTGGCCGGTGGTGGCGTCCATGATGCCGGCCTCTTCGAAGGCGCTCCAGGCGTCGGCGGACAGCACTTCGGCCCACTTGTAGCTGTAGTAGCCCGCGCTGTAGCCCCCGGCGAAGATGTGCGAGAAGGTGTGCGCAAAGCGGTTGAAGGCGGGCGGACGCACGACGGACACCTGGTCGCGCACGCGCTCAAGTTCGGTGTGGATGTCGTCCACCGACTGCGGCGCAAACCCGGCGCGGTGGATGCGCAGATCAAACAGCGAGAACTCGATCTGGCGCAGCGTCTGCAGGCCGCTCTGGAAGTTTTTGGCGGCGATCATCTTGTCGAACAGCGCGCGCGGCAGCGGCTCGCCGGTGTCGATGTGGCAGGTCAGGCGCTGCAGCACCGACCATTCCCAGCAGAAGTTTTCCATGAACTGGCTGGGCAGCTCGACCGCGTCCCATTCGACGCCGGAGATGCCCGCGATGCCCAGTTCGTCCACCTGCGTCAGCATGTGGTGCAGGCCGTGGCCGAACTCGTGGAAGAGGGTGATCACGTCGTCGTGCGTCAGCAGCGCCGGGCGCCCGCCCTGCGGCGGCGCGTAATTGCAGACCAGGTAGGCCACGGGGGTCTGTACCGCGCCGGTGTCGGGGCGCTTCCAGCGGCCGCGCGCGTCGTCCATCCAGGCGCCGGGTCGCTTGCCCGGGCGGGCATAGGGGTCCAGGTAAAAGTGCGCGATGGCCTGGCCCGCGCGCTCCAGGCAGAAGAACTGCACGCCCTCGTGCCAGACCGGCGCCTGGGCGGGCGTGATGCGCACATCAAACAGGGATTCAATAATGCCAAACAGGCCCTGCAGCACCGTGGGCTCGGTGAAATAGGCTTTCACCTCCTGGTCGCTGAAGGCGTAGCGGTGCTCTTTGAGGCGCTCGCTGGCCCAGGCGGTGTCCCAGGCTTCGACGGTGGCGAGGCCGAGATGCTCGCGGGCGAAATCGCGCAGCTCCTGCAGGTCGCGCTCGGCCCAGGGGCGGGCCTTGGCGGCCATGTCGACCAGGAAGGCATCGACCTGATCGGGCGATTCGGCCATTTTGGGCACCAGCGACACGTCGGCGTAGCCGGGGTAGCCCAACAGCGCCGCCTCTTCCTGACGCAGCTGGATCAGCTCGACCATGATGGCGGAATTGTCCAGCGCGGACTCGCCCGCTTCGCTGGCGCGGGTGCAGTAGGCGCGATACAGCGTGGCGCGCAGATCGCGGTCGTTGGCGTACTGCATCAGCGGCAGATAGACCGGCATGTGCAGTGTCAGGCGGTGGCGGGCTTCGCCGCTGGCGTCGCTGCCCTCGATGCGGGTGGCGTCCAGAACGTCGGGCGGCACGCCGTCCAGGCGGCTGGCGGGCACTTCCAGTGTGTAGCGGTCGGTGGCGTCCAGCACATGCTCGGAGAACTGCTGCGACAGCTCGGCCAGGCGCTCCTGGATGGCGGCATAGCGCAGGCGCGCTTCGCCCTGCAGTTCGGCGCCGCCCAGCACAAAGCCGCGCAGCCAGTGCGCCAGCAGGGTCTGGCGCTGGGGGCTGAGCTGCTCACCCTGCGCGGCCTTCACGGCGCGGTATTTGTGGAAGAGGCGCTCGTCGCTGCCCAGCGCGGTCCAGAACTCGGTCAGCACGGGCAGATGCGTCTTGTAGGCCTCGCGCAGCGGCGGCGTGTCGGCGACGCTGTTCAGGTGCGAGACCATGCCCCACACGCGCGACAGGCGCTCGGTGCGGGTGGACAGCGTGCGGTCCAGCACGTCGAAATCGGCCGGGCTGTCCTCGGCGACCACCGCTTCCAGCGCGGTGCGGGCTTCGGCCAGCAGCACCTCCAGCGCCGGGCCGACCAAGGCGGGGTCGAAGCGGTCAAAAACCGGCAGATCGTTCATCGCCAGCAGGGCGTTGCTGTCAGCGGTGGCGGCATGAGAAGCGGATGAGGCGGAAGGGTTCAGCGGGGCATTCATGCAGGGCAACTCCAGAAAAAGGATCTCAGCGCGCGGCGTGGCGCTGGGCAGACTGCAGGGTGTTTTCCAGCAGCATGGTAATCGTCATCGGCCCAACCCCACCGGGAACCGGGGTGATCCAGCCTGCGACCTGCTGCACGCTGGCGAAATCCACGTCGCCGCACAGCTTGCCATCGTCGTCACGGTTGATGCCCACGTCGATGACGATGGCGCCGGGGCGGACCCTGTCGCCGGTCAGCGTGTTGCGCCGGCCCGTGGCGACCACGACGATATCGGCCTGGCGCGTGTGCACGCCAAGGTCTGGCGTGCCGCTGTGGCAGACGGTGACGGTGGCGTTGGCCTGCAGCAGCAGCAGCGCCATGGGTTTGCCCACGGTGTTGCTGCGCCCGATGACCACGGCGTGTTTCCCGGCGATGGGCTGGCCGGTGGATTCGATCAGCTTCATGCAGCCGTAGGGCGTGCAGGGCCGGAAACCCGGCAGGCCGCAGACCAGATCGCCCGCGCTCTGCACCGAGTAACCGTCCACGTCCTTGTCTGGCGAAATCGCTGCGATGACGGTGTGCGGATCAATGTGGCGCGGCAGCGGCATCTGCACCAGGATGCCGTGGATGGACGGATCGCGGTTGAGCGCGTCGATGCGCGCCAGCAGATCGGCCTGCGACAGGGTCTCGGGGCATTTGTCGAAGACCGAATGCAGGCCGAGCTCTTCGCAGGCGCGCACCTTGTTGCGCACGTAAACGGCGCTGGCCGGGTCTTCACCGACCAGGATCACCGCCAGGCCCGGACGGGTGCCCGAGGCGGTGAGCGCGGCGGCGCGGGTGGCGATGTCCTGGCGCGACTGGCGCGACAGCGCCAGCCCGTCAATGAGGCGGGCCCCCATGGTCAGCGCGCCGAGCGCGGTTCGGCCGCGCCTGGCGCAGCACCCGCCCCGGCGGCAGCGTGTCCGGCGGCGATGCGGGCGGCGGCAGCGCCCGACCCGAGCGCGATCTTGAGCAGATCGGCCACCGTGTTGGCGGCAAACTTTTCCATGATGTTGGCGCGGTGCGCCTCGACCGTCTTGATGCTGATGTTGAGATCGCCCGCGATCTGCTTGTTCAGGCGCCCGGCGACGATGCGCTCCAGCACCTGCGATTCGCGCGTGGTCAGGCGCGACATCATGGCTTCGCGGGTCAGCGATTCCTGCTGCGTGGCAAAACTGGCTTCGGCGCTGTCCAGCATGCGCTCGACCAGCTTGAGCAGGTCGGCTTCCTTGAAGGGCTTCTCGATGAAATCGATGGCGCCTTTCTTCATGGTGTTGACGGCCATGGGCACATCGCCGTGGCCGGTGACAAAGACCATGGGCAGCGGACTGCCGCGCCGCAGCAGCTGGTCCTGCAGATCGAGGCCCGAAAGCCCTTCCATGCGCACATCGACCAGCAGGCAGGCCACCTCGCGGATGTCCAGCCGCGCCAGGAAGGCCTCGGCGGACGGGAAGGTCTTGACGCGGTAGCCGTGGCTTTCCAGCAGCCACTGCACGGAATCGCGCACGGCTTCGTCGTCATCCACGACAAACACGGTGCCTTTGGGTTGGGTCAGATTCATCTCGGTCCTCGACTGCTGAATAGGCCATGCGGGCGGCGGGGGCGCGCACTTCGGGATATACCGCGCATCATACAAGTCTTGGGCAGGGTATCAGGATTTCCCCGAAGATGCGGGTATGTCCTGGCTGTTCTCGCCCTGCTGCGGGCTGAGCACCGGCAGCGTGAAGCGGATGCTGCAGCCGCGCACCGGCCCGCTCTGCCCGCCCGCGCCCGAGCGTACATTGCGCGCCGTCATCGTCCCCTGATGCGATTCGATGATGGACCGGCACAGCGCCAGGCCGATGCCCAGGCCCTCCTGCTTGGTCGAGAAAAAGGCCTCGAACAGGCGGTGCTCGACCTCTTCGGGCAGGCCGGGGCCGTGGTCCGTCACGGCAAATTCGATCTCGCCGCCGCGACCCGCGCTGTGACGCGGCAGCACGCTGAGTTCGATGTCGCGGCGGTTCACGGGCATCGCGGCGCCATCGACGGCCTCGGCGGCGTTCTTGACCAGGTTGAGCAGCACCTGCTGGATCAGGATGGGATCGACGTGCAGGCGCGGCAGGTGCTGTGCCACATAAAGGCGCAGCTGCACCTGGCGCTTGCGCAGCTCGATCTGCGCCAGATCGAGGATCTCGCTGATGATGTCCTGCGGCGCCACCCACTGGCGCTGCGGCTCGCTGCGCTTCACGAAGGCGCGGATGCGGTGGATGACCTGCCCGGCGCGCTCGGCCTGGTGCGCGGTTTTACGCAGCGCAGCCACCAGACCTTCCTCATCGATGCTGCCCGACTGCAGGCGCGAGACCATGCCGCTGCAGTAATTGCTGATGGCGGTCAGCGGCTGGTTGAGCTCGTGCGCGACGCTGGACGCCATCTCGCCCATGGTGATCAGGCGGTTGGTGACCTGCGATTTTTCCAGCTGCAGCTGCGTCTGCTCCTCGGCGCGGCGCCGGGCGCTGACATCGGTAGCGATCAGCATGTGCGCCAGGCGGCCGTCGGTCCAGCGCAGGTAGCGCCAGCGCACGTCAAACCACATATTCATGCCGGGCACGTAGATTTCCTGGGGGTGGGCCTCGGCCTCGGTGAGCTTGAGCGCCGAAATGCCGGCCAGCGGATCTTCCTCGGTGTCGCCCGGCAGGGTCAGGGGCGACTGGGCACTGCCGGTTTCGCCCGGCATCACGGCCGGGGCGCCGGGGTTGTCGCCGGGCGGCTCGGTCAGCCACTGCGCGGCGGGCGGCGCGCTGGCTGCGGCAACGCTGAAGGTGACATCGCCCTCGTCGCCCGGCCCGCTGTCACCGCCGCGCTGGCCGGTATCGCCGCGCCCGGGCGTATCGCCGTCCGGGCTGGCCGATTCGGACACTTCGGGCACCACGCTGTCCAGGTGGCCAAACAGGCTGTCCGCGCTGCCCGCCGACGGGCTGGCCGGACGCGGCTGCAGCGCGGCGTGGCCCGGCGTCAGCAGGGTGTGGCCGTGCGCGTCGGCGCCGAACCACAGGCGGTAGCTGCGGTTGGCAAAGAGCAGCTCCTGCGTCTGCAGGCTGACCACCGACACGGCGGCATCCAGCCCTTCGAGCACGGTGGTGAAGCGCTCGTGCGCCTGCGCCAGCTGGTCGCGCACGCGCTTGGATTCGGTGATGTTGGTCATGGACGTCATCCAGCCGCTCTGCACGCCGTGGGCGTCGATCAGGGGCGAGACGTACATGCGCGCGTCAAACAGCGTGCCGTCGCGGCGCTGCACCTTCACTTCCAGGCCCCCGGCGGGGCTGCGGCCCTGCAGCTCCAGCTCGAGCAGGCGGCTGTTTTCCTCGACGCGGTCGGGCGGCCAGTGCGGGTAGGGCGGGCGGCAGCCCAGCAGTTCGCCCTCGGAATAACCCGTCATTGCGCAAAAGGCCGGGTTGACGTAAGTGATGGTGCCGTTGATGTCCATGGCGCGCATGCCCGTCAGCATCGAGTTTTCCATGGCGCGGCGGAAATTGCTCTCCTGCTGCCACTCCTGCTGCAGGCGCGCGCGGTGGCGCAGGTGGCGCCAGCTGGCCAGCAGCAGCCCGGCAATCAGCAGCGACAGGCCCACCACCACCCACAGCAGCAGGCGCGGCAGCAGCTGCTGGCGCTGGTCCTGCAGGCTGACCTGCAGGTGCAGGGGCTGATCCAGCCCGGGCGGCGACCAGGGCACATAGGTCTGCTGCCCGGGCATGAGCAGAGACTGGATCAGGTCCCCGCTGGCCGCCGCCGGGCTGGCGCTGCCCACGTGCAGGTTCAGGTGCGGCTGGCCCGGCATTTCGCTGCTGGCCTGGCGCAACAGCGTGTCCAGGCCGAAATCGACCACCAGCACGCCATGGGCGACCGGTCGGCCGGGCGCGTCCAGGCTGATGATGCGCTGCAGCACGGTCTCGCCGCGCATGTTGACGAAGGGCGGGGCGTAGCGGTCCGGGTTTTTCAGCGCCCACTGGATGAACTCGGCGGGCGGCGTGGGCTCGGCCTTGTCGGTGCCGCGCAGACGGCCGTACAGCGTGCCGGGCAGGTAGCTTTCCAGCTCGCGCAGCAGGGCGGCTTCGTCCTGCGGAGGGCGCGGTGGGCCGGCCGGATCGGGCAGCCCGGGCAGGCCGCGCGGCATCAGCTCCAGAAAGGGCGAATTGACCTCGATGGCCCGCAGGCGGCCCCGGCCGTCGATCCAGCTGATCTGCACGATCTCGTAGCGCGACGCCAGCGCGCGGATGGCCGCCACCGAGAAGCTCTGGGCGCTCCAGCCCTCTTGCTGCAGCGACTGGGTCAGCGCAGCCAGGCGGGTCAGGTCGACCTCGAGGCGCTCGTTCATGATCTGGCGCGCCAGCGCCGCATCTCGGCTGAGGTTGTCCTGCAGGCGCTGGCGCTCGCTGCTGTTGATCGACCAGAAGGCGCCCAGCATGAGCAGCGCCAGGATCAGCATGGCGCCCATGGGCACCAGCGCGGCCATGCGGTCCTGGCGGGCGGGCGACAGGCGGCGCCACCAGCGGCGGGTGGCGCGCTGCACCAGCAGTACGCCAGGCAGGCGGCGCCAGAAATGCCGCGAGGTGGCGGGTGGTGCAGGGGGCAGGGAGGAAGGGCTCACAGCGCGCAAGTGTAAGTCAGCCGACCGCGCAGACACGTGTTATCCCTGGACTGTCCGCGCAGCAGCCAGAGTGCAAAGATGATTGCGCTATCATGACCGTTGTGCAGACAGGAGCGCCCGTCAAGACCGGGTTAGCCCGCACAGGCACGCCTCGAAGAGGCATTTTTTTTGTGACAAACTGACAGGACCTGACGGCCGGACCCCACACAGAGAACCGGCGGGCTGGGCGACATGCAACAGACTGGAGCTTGAATATGTCAGAAGTGAATCAGCCCGCGCAGGCGGACAGTGATCAGCAGGAAACCCGCGAATGGCTGGACGCCCTGCGCGCCGTCATTGGTCAGGAAGGCGCCGAGCGCGCCCACTTCCTGCTGGAGCAGCTGCTTGAAGAAGCACGGCAGCACAGCATCGACCAGCCTTTCTCGGCCAACACCGGCTATGTGAACACCATCGAGGCGTCAAAAGAAGTCCGCTGCCCCGGCAACATCGCCATTGAAAAGCGCCTGCGCGCTTACATGCGCTGGAACGCCATGGCCATGGTCGTGCGCGCCAACCGGCTTAACCCCGAAGACGGCGGTGACCTGGGCGGCCACATCGGCAGCTTCGCGTCGCTGGCCTCCATGCTGGGCGCAGGCTTCAACCACTTCTGGCACGCCGAGAGCGAAGGCCATGGCGGCGACTGCCTCTTCATCCAGGGCCACAGCGCGCCGGGCATTTACGCCCGCGCCTACCTGGAAGGCCGCCTGAACGAGGACCAGCTGGACAACTTCCGCCAGGAAGTCCAGGGCAAAGGCCTGTCCAGCTACCCGCACCCCAAGCTGATGCCCGAGTTCTGGCAGTTCCCCACCGTCAGCATGGGCCTGGGCCCTTTGATGGCGATCTATCAGGCGCGCTTCCTGAAATACCTGGGCGCGCGCAGCATCGCTGACACCGCCAACCGCAAGGTCTGGGCCTTCATGGGCGACGGCGAAATGGACGAGCCCGAATCGCTGGGCGCCATCGGTCTGGCCGCCCGCGAAGGGCTGGACAACCTGGTCTTCGTCGTCAACTGCAACCTGCAGCGCCTGGACGGCCCGGTGCGCGGCAACGGCAAGATCATCCAGGAACTCGAGAGCGAATTCCGCGGCTCGGGCTGGAACGTGATCAAGCTGATCTGGGGCAAGGGCTGGGACGAACTGCTGGCCCGCGACACCAGCGGCAAGCTGCGCCAGTTGATGATGGAGACGCTGGACGGCGACTACCAGGCCATGAAGGCCAACGATGGCGCCTTCGTGCGCAAGCACTTCTTTGGCAAGTACCCCGAGACGGCCAAACTCGTCGAGCACATGAGCGACGAAGAGATTTTCGAACTGCGCCGGGGCGGTCACCAGCCCGAGAAGGTCTACGCCGCTTTCCACGCCGCGCACAACAACGCCACGGGCCAGCCCACGGTGCTGCTGGTCAAGACCGTCAAGGGTTACGGCATGGGCAAGGCGGGCGAGGGCAAGAACACCGTCCACCAGACCAAAAAGCTGTCGGACGACGACATCAAGTACATCCGCGACCGCTTCGCCATCCCGATTCCGGACAGCGAACTGCCCAAGCTGCCGTACTACAAGCCGGCCGACGACACGCCCGAGATGCGTTACCTGCACGAGCGCCGTCAGGCCCTGGGCGGCTATCTGCCCAAGCGCCGCGCCCGCGCCGACGAGAGCTTCACCATCCCGCCGCTGGAGACTTTCAAGGCGGTGCTGGAGCCGACGGCCGAAGGCCGCGAAATCTCCACCACGCAGGCCTATGTGCGCTTCCTGACGCAGCTGCTGCGCGACAAGGATCTCGGTCCGCGTGTCGTGCCCATTCTGGTCGATGAAGCCCGCACCTTCGGCATGGAAGGCCTGTTCCGCCAGATCGGCATCTACAACCCCAAGGGTCAGCTTTACACGCCGGTCGATAAAGACCAGGTCATGTATTACAAGGAAGACAAGGCCGGGCAGATCCTGCAGGAAGGCATCAACGAGGCGGGCGGCATGGCCAGCTGGATCGCTGCGGCCACCAGCTACAGCACGAGCAACCGGATCATGATCCCGTTCTACGTGTATTACTCAATGTTCGGCTTCCAGCGCATTGGCGACATGGCCTGGGCGGCGGGCGACATGCAGGCGCGCGGCTTCCTGCTGGGCGGCACGTCGGGGCGCACCACGCTCAACGGCGAAGGCCTGCAGCACGAGGACGGCCACAGCCACATCCTGGCCGGGACCATCCCCAACTGCGTCAGCTACGACCCCACCTTCGCGCACGAAGTCGGCGTGATCCTGCACCACGGCCTCAAGCGCATGGTCGAGAAGCAGGACAACGTCTACTACTACCTGACGCTGCTCAACGAGAACTACGCCATGCCCGGCCTCACGCCCGGCACCGAAGAGCAGATCATCAAGGGCATGTACCTGTGCAAGCCAGGCGAGTCCCTGAATGGCACATCCGGTGCTGGCGAGAAGCGCGTCCAGCTGCTGGGCAGCGGCACCATCCTGCGCGAGAGCCTTGCCGCCCAGGAGCTGCTGGCCAGTGACTGGGGCGTTCAGGCCGACGTGTGGAGCTGCCCCAGCTTCAACGAACTGGCCCGCGACGGCCAGGACGTGGCGCGCTGGAACCTGCTGCACCCGACCGAGGCGCAGCGCCAGTCCTTCGTGGCCCAGCAGCTGGGCGGACACGCCGGTCCGGTCGTGGCGTCCACCGACTACATGAAGAACTACGCCGAGCAGATTCGCGCTTTCATCCCCAAAGGCCGCAGCTACACGGTGCTGGGCACCGACGGCTTTGGCCGCAGCGATTTCCGCTGGCGCCTGCGCGAGCATTTCGAGATCAACCGCCATTACGTGGTCGTTGCCGCCCTGAAAGCGCTGGCCGATGAAGGCCAGATCCCTCTGCAGACGGTGGCCGACGCCATCACGAAGTACGGCATCCAGGCCGACAAGGTCAACCCCCTCTACGCCTGATCACGGAGACGACAGCATGGCACTGATAGAAGTGAAGGTTCCCGATATCGGGGATTTCGACGAAGTGGCGGTCATCGAGCTGCTGGTCAAGGCGGGTGATACCGTCAAGGCCGAGCAGAGCCTGATCACCGTCGAGAGCGACAAGGCGTCGATGGAGATTCCCTCCAGCCACGCAGGCACCGTCAAGGAGCTGAAAATCGCTCTGGGCGACAAAGTCCGCGAGGGCAGCGTGGTTCTGGTGCTGGACGCCGCAGGCGCAGCCGAAGCTCCTGCTGCGGCAGCGGCCTCTGCGCCCGCCGCCGCCGCTCCGGCAGCGGCGCCTGCACCAGCCCCGGCCGCAGCTGCGCCTGCCGCAGCCAGCGGCCCGGTGCAGGTCAGCGTGCCCGACATCGGCGATTTCAAGGACGTCGCCGTGATCGAGCTGCTGGTCAAGGTCGGCGACACCGTCGCCGCCGAGCAGAGCCTGATCACCGTCGAATCCGACAAGGCTTCGATGGAGATTCCCTCCAGCCACGCGGGCGTGGTGCGCGAAATCAAGGTCGCGTTGGGGGACAAGGTCAACATTGGCGATCTGATTCTGGTGCTGGATGGCGCGGCGGGTGCAGCGGCACCGGCTGCAGCCCCGGCAGCGGCATCAGCTCCGGCAGCCGCTGCTCCCGCTCCGGTCCAGGCCGCAGCAGCTCCGGCTGCCTCGGCCGCACCAGTCGCCGCACCAGCCGCCGCCCCGGCGCACAACCCCATGGCCACCCCGGCGCTGGGCCTGCCGCACGCCAGCCCCTCGGTGCGCAAGTTCGCCCGCGAACTGGGCGTGCCGCTGGCCGAAGTCAAGGGCAGCGGCGCCAAGGGCCGCATCACGCTGGAAGACGTGCAGGGCTACACCCGCGCGGTCATGGCGGGTACGGCCCAGACGCAGGCCCAGGCGGCCAAAGCGCCTGCGGGCGGCGGTTCGGGCGTTGGGCTGGATCTGCTGCCCTGGCCCAAGGTGGATTTCGCCAAATTCGGCCCCGTCGAGCGCAAGGAGCTGGGCCGCATCAAGAAAATCAGCGGCGCCAACCTGTCGCGCAACGCCATCATCATCCCGGCGGTCACCAACCACGACGATGCCGACATCACCGATCTGGAAGCTTTCCGCGTGTCCACCAACAAGGACAACGAGAAATCCGGCGTCAAGGTCACCATGCTGGCTTTCCTGATCAAGGCCTGCGTCGCGGCACTGAAGAAATTCCCCGAATTCAACAGCAGCCTGGACGGCGACAGCCTGGTCTACAAGCAGTACTTCCACATCGGTTTTGCCGCTGACACCCCGAACGGCCTGGTCGTTCCGGTGATCAAGGATGCCGACAAAAAAGGCGTGCTTCAGATCAGCCAGGAAATGTCCGAACTGGCCAAAAAGGCCCGCGACGGCAAGCTGGGCCCGGCCGACATGTCGGGCGCGAGCTTCACCATCTCCAGCCTGGGCGGCATCGGCGGGCGCTACTTCACGCCCATCATCAATGCGCCCGAAGTGGCCATTCTGGGCGTTTGCAAGAGCCAGATGGAACCCAAGTGGGACGGCAAGGCCTTCGTGCCGCGCCTGATGCTGCCGCTGTCGCTGACCTGGGATCACCGCGTCATCGACGGCGCCGCTGCGGCGCGTTTCAACGCCTACCTGGGCCAGATCCTCGCCGACTTCCGTCGCGTGCTGCTGTAAAAGGACTTTGAATATGGCACTCATGGACATCAAGGTTCCCGACATTGGCGATTTCGACGAAGTGGCCGTGATCGAGCTGCTGGTGCAGCCCGGTGATACGGTCAAGGCCGAGCAGTCGCTGGTCACGGTGGAATCCGACAAGGCGTCGATGGAGATTCCCTCCAGCCACGCCGGGGTGGTGAAAGAGCTCAAGGTCAAGCTGGGCGACAAAGTCAGCGAAGGCTCGGTGCTGCTGGTGCTGGAAGCGGCTGGCGCTGCGGTGGCTCCTGCTGCGGCCCCTGCTGCGGCCCCTGCGCCGGCTTCTGCTGCACCCGCTGCTGCTCCTGCAGCAGTGCCGGCCGTGGCACCCGCCGCCGCATCCTTTGGCGGCAGCGCCGACATCGAATGCGATCTGCTGGTTCTGGGCGCGGGACCGGGCGGCTATTCGGCCGCCTTCCGCGCCGCCGACCTGGGCCTGAAGGTGGTGATCGTCGAGCGTTACGCCACACTGGGTGGCGTCTGCCTGAACGTGGGCTGTATTCCTTCGAAAGCGCTGCTGCACGTCGCGGCGGTGATGGACGAGGTCAGCCACATGGCGGCGCTGGGCGTCGAATTTGGCGCGCCCAAAGTCAACATCGACACCCTGCGCGGCCACAAAGAGAAGGTCATCGGCAAGCTGACCGGGGGCCTGGCGGCCATGGCCAAGATGCGCAAGGTGACCACCGTGCGCGGCTACGGTCACTTTGTCGGCGCCAACCACGTCGAGGTCGAGGAAACCACTGGCAGTGGCCAGGAGAAAACCGGCACGAAGAAAGTGGTCGCCTTCAAGCGCTGCATCATCGCGGCCGGATCGCAGGCGGTCCGTCTGCCCTTCATGCCCGAAGACCCGCGCGTGGTGGACAGCACGGGCGCTCTGGCGCTGAAAGAAGTCCCGAAGAAGATGCTCATCGTCGGCGGCGGCATCATCGGCCTGGAAATGGGCACGGTGTACAGCACGCTGGGCGCGCGCCTGGACGTGGTCGAGATGATGGACGGCCTGATGCAGGGCGCCGACCGCGATCTGGTCAAGGTCTGGGAGAAGATGAACAAGGGCCGCTTCGACAACATCATGCTCAAGACCAAAACGGTCGGGGCCGAAGCGACACCCGAGGGCATCAAGGTGCAGTTCGAGGGCCTGGACGGCACGAAGTCCGAGGGCACTTACGACCTGGTCCTGCAGGCCGTGGGTCGCACGCCCAATGGCAAAAAAATCGCCGCTGACAAGGCCGGTGTGGCGGTGACGGATCGCGGCTTCATCAATGTCGATATCCAGATGCGCACCAACGTGCCGCACATTTTCGCCATCGGCGACATCGTCGGCCAGCCCATGCTGGCGCACAAGGCGGTGCACGAGGCGCATGTGGCGGCGGAAGTCATCGCGGGCGAGCTGCAGGGCAACAAGGAACTGGCTGCGGCCGCGTTCAACGCCCGCGTGATCCCCAGCGTGGCCTACACCGACCCCGAAGTGGCCTGGGTGGGCCTGACCGAAGACCAGGCCAAGGCGCAGGGCATCAAGGTCAAAAAGGGCCTGTTCCCCTGGACGGCCTCTGGCCGCGCCATCGCCAATGGCCGTGACGAGGGTTTCACCAAACTTCTGTTCGATGATTCGCCCGAGGCCCACGGCCACGGCAAAATCCTGGGCGGCGGCATGGTCGGCACCCACGCGGGCGACATGATAGGCGAAGTGGCCCTGGCCATCGAGATGGGCGCCGACGCCATCGACATCGGCAAAACCATCCACCCGCACCCCACGCTGGGCGAGAGCATCGGCATGGCGGCCGAGGTGGCGCATGGGTCTTGTACGGATTTGCCGCCCGGCAAGAAGTAAGCGGCTTCAGCGCTCTTCTGCGCAAAATGAAAGCCCCGGACGGGAGACTGTCCGGGGCTTTTTGTTTCGTGGTGATGGTGGAAGCTCTGTGGGTGGAACCCCTGTGCCAGCGTCAGAAATCGCTGATGGGCTGCCCGACCACGCGGCAGCCATGTCGGCAATGCCCTCAGCCCAGCTGCTTGACCAGCTCGGGCACGGCGGTGAACAGGTCGGCTTCCAGGCCGTAATCGGCCACGCTGAAAATCGGGGCCTCAGCGTCCTTGTTGATGGCGACGATGACCTTGCTGTCCTTCATGCCGGCCAGATGCTGGATGGCGCCGCTGATGCCGCAGGCAATGTAGAGCTGCGGCGCGACGATCTTGCCCGTCTGCCCGACCTGCCAGTCGTTGGGCGCGTAGCCTGCATCGACGGCGGCGCGGCTGGCGCCCAGGGCGGCACCCAGACGGTCGGCCAGGGGGGTGAGCACCTCGTTGAATTTGTCACTGCTGCCCATGGCGCGGCCCCCCGAGACAATGATCCTGGCGGCCGTCAGCTCGGGACGATCACTCTTGGTGACTTCGCGGCTGACAAAGCGCGACAGGCCGCTGTCGGCCACGGCCTCGACGGACTGCACGGCGGCGCTGCCCCCCGTGGCGGGCGCGGCGTCAAAGGCGGTGGTGCGCACGGTGATGATGCGGGTGGCGTCGGCCGACTGCACGGTGGCGATGGCGTTGCCCGCGTAGATCGGGCGCTCGAAGGTGTCTGCAGACACCACGGCCGTGATGTCGCTGAGCTGGGCCACGTCCAGCAGCGCAGCGACGCGCGGCGCCACGTTCTTGCCGTTGGCAGTGGCGGGGAAGAGGATGTGGCTGTAGCTGCCCGCCAGTGCGATCACCTGCGCGGCGATGTTTTCGGCGAGCTGCTCGGCCAGCGCGGGGCTGTCGGCGTGCAGCACCTGGGCCACTCCGGCGATCTGGCTGGCGGCCTGAGCGGCGGCCTGCGCACCGGAGCCCGCGACCAGCACGTGCACATCACCGCCGCATTTCGCGGCTGCGGTGACGGTGTTGAGCGTGGACGGCTTGATGTGGCGGGTGTCGTGTTCGGCGATGACGAGAACGGTCATGGGAATCTCTCCTGAAGGCTGTGAAGCTGGGGCTGCGTGCTGGACGGGCGGGGCGCTTAAAGCACCTTGGCGTCGTTTTTCAGCTTGTCGACCAGCGTGGCGACATCGGGCACCTTGATACCGGCGCTGCGCTGGGGCGGCTCGGAGACCTTGAGCGTTTTCAGGCGCGGCGCCACGTCCACGCCCAGGTCGGCGGGTTTCAGGATGTCCAGCGGCTTCTTCTTGGCCTTCATGATGTTGGGCAGGGTGACGTAGCGCGGCTCGTTCAGGCGCAGATCAGTGCTGATCACGGCGGGCAGACCCACGTGCAGCGTTTCCAGGCCGCCATCGACCTCGCGCGTCACGCTGGCGCCATCGGCCGACAGCTCGACCTTGCTGGCGAAGGTGGCCTGCGGGCGGCCCATCAGCGCGGCCAGCATCTGGCCGGTCTGGTTGCTGTCGTCGTCGATCGCCTGCTTGCCCAGAATGACGAGCTGCGGCTGCTCCTTGTCGCACAGCGCCTTGAGCAGCTTGGCCACGGCCAGAGGCTGGAGTTCGTCCGCGCACTCGACCAGAATGGCGCGGTCGGCGCCCATGGCCATGGCGGTGCGCAGCGTTTCCTGGCAGGCGGTGGGGCCGCAGGATACGGCGATCACCTCGGTGACGCTGCCTTTTTCCTTGAGACGGATGGCTTCCTCGACGGCGATTTCGTCGAAGGGGTTCATGCTCATCTTGACGTTGGCGATGTCCACGCCGGTGTTGTCCGACTTGACGCGTACCTTGACGTTGTAATCCACGACGCGCTTGACAGGAACCAGTACCTTCATGGGGGATTGCTCCGGGTTTCGGGCCACAGTGGTGCGGCCCGGGGGTTCAGGAAAAAAGATCAGAAATTATCATACATGCTGGAGCTGGGGCGGATGAAATCCAGAGGACGGCGGCGCAGGCGCTGGCCCAGCACGCGCGCCAGCGCCAGCATGTCGCTGCGCGGCAGATCGAAGGCGCGCATGGCGGTGTACAGCGACAGCCCGAAGCTCACCGTCAGGTTCAGCACAAACATGCAGGCCACGCCCGCCAGGCCCCACAGCACCAGCGGCGTCACCGGTATGCCGTCGCCCTGCAGGCTCAGCGCCGACAGGGCCAGCTTGCCACTGCTGATGGTGACGTGGCGGACATCCACCGGCAGGCCCAGAAAAGCACCCAGCACCGGCGCAAAGCCCAGCATCAGGCCCAGCGCCACGCAGGTCGCCCAGCCCGACAGGTGGCGGTCCACGAACTGGCCCAGACGCTCCATGCGGGCCCGGCCGAAACGCTCGCCCAGCGGGTGCTCGGCCATGGCCAGTGGCAGACGGTGGTAGGTGGCCCAGTTGGCGATCCAGCCGCCCAGCACGCTGGCCACGAACAGGATGACACCGGTCAGTGCCGCGTAGAAGACCGTGCCGCTGCTCAGGGGGTTGAAGCTCTGCAGCGTGTCCACGGCAAACTGCTCATCGACCAGCGGATGCCCGGCCAGCGCTGTCCACGCCGTCGCGAAAACGATGGCGCCCACGACGACCGCAATGATGTTGCCCAGTGCCGCAGCAATCTGCGAGTGCACGATGCGGGTGATGGTGTCGGCGACACGCTCCAGCCGGTGGCGGCTGTCATGGCTGCGCAGCACGTTGGCCAGCGCCGCTGCCGTCATGGCGGGCTGCTTGGTGGCGAGCAGCAGGCCCAGATGCTGCAGCACCAGAAAAGCCAGGGTGTAGTTCAGCCCGTTGAACAGGGCGTCAAAAAACGGCGCCAGGTGCCATTCGTGCAGCAGGAATTTGCCCGCTGCGGTGAACACCATCAGCAGCCCGCCGCCCGCTGCCGCCAGCCAGATGTGGCGGTATTCGGACGGGGACTGGGCGATGTAGTGTTCGCCCGTCTGCCCGGCGCTGTCCACCACCTTGCGTTGCAGCAGGTTGAGGTTGGTGCGCAGCAGGTGGCGGATGCTTCGGTCCTGCATGTTGTAACGCACCAGCAGCGCCAGCAGACGCTGCGCCTGCTGCAGGCGCTCAGCCGGGTGCTGGGCCAGCAGCAGCGCGACCATGATTTCCATGCGCAGCAGGCAGCATTCGATCACGCCCATGCCAAAGACGACATCGACGCTGATCCCGCTGCTGTCCAGATGCTCGTGCACCCAGGCCAGCTCGTCGCGGCAGCGTTGCGCGCGGGATTGCCAGCGGGCGGCCACCTGCTGCGGATCGGCCTCGCCCCCGGTGGCGGCATCGCCTGCGCCGACCAGCGCGTCCAGAAGCTCTTCGCTGGCCTGCGCCAGCGCGTGAAAGGGCGACAGCCGCACCGGCCCGGGCTGCGAGCGCCGCCGCACCGGCGCGGCCAGACCCTCGGCCTGCACGCGGGCGGCCAGCAGGCGAAAGCCGTCGAAAAACGCCTGGCGCATCTGCTGCGCCAGCGCGGCGTCGTCCATGGGCAGCAGGGCCTGCGCCAGCCGCGCGAAAAGATCGGCTGGCATGTGCTCCAGCAGTTCCAGCTCGTGCGGGTGCGCGAACTGCCGATCCAGCACGCGCGCCAGGTTGTGATCGTCGCGCGGCTCGGGCAGCAGCCGCGAGCCGATGCGCTCGCCCAGCTCGGCCCAGAAGCCGCGGTGGCCGGGCATGCCGCCTTCGCCGAAGAGCGCTGTGGCGTCCGAGGCCATCAGCGTGGCATGCAGGGAAGCGCGCACCCCTGCCGCCAGATCAGCATGGTTGTCCAGCACATCCGCCAGCACCGCCAGGCGCTGCAGCGGGTGGCCGATCACCTGATGGCCGCTGGCATAGACCTCACTCCACAGCGGCGGCCCGGCCAGCCAGCGCGTCAGCGCCAGCCAGGCGTCGATGCGGCCCCGCAGCGTGTCGCGCGCGGCCATGTCCTGCAGCAGGTCCTGCAGCACGGCCAGCTCGCGGTGGCGGTGATGGGGCAGCAGCGCAGCGGCGTCGGCAGAGGTTTTGTCGGTCATGAACAGGGGCGAAGATCGCCATCAGCAAAACACCGGCGGATTCTAGGTCAGCTGGGGTTTTCCCGGGGCCTCGGGTTGATCCGCATGTGGGCCAGCGGGACCCGCAGAACAGCGGCCTGTATGGGTCTGGCGTGCAGGCGGCCCCCCCGATTCAGGGGGGTCGGGTCTTGCCCGTCCGCTGACCATTTGCTAAAACGGTTAGCACATTCTGGTCAGGATTATCCAATGTCTATCATCATTGCGCGTTATATTCCTGACGAGGCGCACCGGGCTCTTTGCCAGCTGGTCCAGCAGCGCTGCCAGCGCAATACGGCGCTGAAGCCCGTGCGTGCATCCCCACCAGAAGATCTGCCCGACCTCACCGAATCACCGCCAGACGGGCCAGAGACCCAGCCGGATTGAGCGCTGGCGGGTGCTGAACCGCAGGTTCGAGGTAACCCGCGGGAGTGCTGTTGCGGCTTTCAGGCCGCCATCGGCCAGATCAGCCGAAAGCAGCTGCCCGGGCCATCGTCGCGGGCCAGACATTGCACCCGGGCGTTCTGACGCTGCGCAATCTGGCGCACCAGTGCCAGCCCGAGGCCGACGCCTCCGGCGTGCTCGGCGTGGCCGGGCAGGCGGTAAAAGGCTTCGAAAATGCGCTCGCGCAACTCGGGCGCGATGCCGGGGCCGCGATCCAGAACGTCGATGTGCAGCAGACCGGGCTGGTCCGCTTGGGCGATGCGCAGACGCACCTCGCTGCCACCGTAGCGGCAGGCGTTTTCGACCAGATTGCGCACGGCGCGCAGCAGCAGGCGCTCGTCGGCCAGCACCTGGTGGGTGCCGTCCAGCGGCGGAACGATTTCCACGTCAGTGGGGGCCAGGCCCGCACGCGCCATCACCTCGTCGAACAGGCCGTCCAGCGCCAGGGCCTCGGGCCTGGCGGGCACCGCGCCGGCCTCGATGCGGCTGGACAGCAGAACCTCTTCGACCAGCGCGTCCAGCTCGGCGATGTCGGTGTTGATCTCGTGGCTGAGCTGCGTCTGCTGCGTGCTGCTGGCGCCGGGCAGCATGGCCAGCGCCATTTTCATGCGTGCCAGCGGCGAGCGCAGTTCGTGGCTGGCGTTGGCCAGCAGCGAGCGGTGCGCCTGGACCAGGTCCTGCACCTGCTGCGCGGCCTGGTTGAAGCTTTTGGCCAGCGCCGCCACCTCGTCGCGGCCGCGCACCGGCACGCGCACCGACAGATCGCCCCGGCCGAAGTTCTGCACGCCCGCGTTCAGATCCACAAGGCGCCGCGTCAGCGAGCGTACCGCTGGCCAGGCGCCCAGCGCCACGGCAACAAACAGGGCCACCAGCATCACCAGCAGGTTGACCGTGCTGTCGGCGCCGGGAATCAGCGCCGGCAGCAGTCCGGGCGGGCCGTGCGGACTGCCCTGCGGTCCGCCGTCCGGACGGTGCGGCGCCCCGGCGCTGTCCCCCGCCTCCATCGCGGGTTTGCGACCGGGCTTGAGTCCCAGCCACAGTGTGCGTTTGTCGCGCAGATCAAACGCCATCCAGCGGATGGGCCGGTCGGGCGAGTGCCCGGCGGTGACCATGCGCTCGCCGGCGGCGTCGTCCAGCGCCAGCGGGATGCCCAGGCGCTGCGACCAGTCCAGCACGGCCTGCGACTGTTCAGCCCGCGGGGTATCGCCTTCGGGCAGGGATTCCTCGATCAGTTCGGCCCAGGCCGCGGAGCGCTGCTGGAAGCGGTGTTCGACGCGCTGGCGCACCTCGCTGGCGCGGCGCTCCATCTGCTCGTGCACGATCCAGCCGCCGACCACCGAAAACAGCAGCAGCACGGCCAGGACCGTGGCGTAGATGCGCAGGTACAGCGAGCGCATGGGACCCGGACTCAGGGCTGGCGGCGGGCGAACAGATAGCCGCTGCCACGCACCGTCAGCAGACGGCGCGGGTTTTTGGCGTCGTCTTCGATGGCGTTACGGATGCGCGAAATGTGCACATCGATGCTGCGGTCGAAGGCGTCAAAGGTCTCGCCCTTGAGACTGTCCATGATGTGGTCGCGCGACAGCACGCGCCCGGGCGATCCGGCCAGCAGCGCCAGCAGATCGAACTGGTAGGCGGTCAGGCGGCAGGCCTGGCCATCGAGCAGCGCCTGGCGCGCGGCCAGGTCGATCTGCAGGCGGCCGAAATCGAGCACGTCCGCGCCGCTGGGCGGCGCACTGCCGGGTGCGGCGCTGTGGCTGCGGCGCAGCAGGGCGCGGATGCGGGCCAGCAGTTCGCGCGGCTCGAAGGGCTTGGCCAGATAGTCGTCGGCACCGACCTCCAGGCCCAGCACGCGGTCCATGGGATCGCCCTTCGCGCTGAGCATCAGCACCGGCAGGCCCTGTCCGGCGCTGGCGTTCGCGCTGGCTTCCAGCTCGCGGGCCAGATCCAGGCCGCTGCCGTCGGGCAGCATCTGGTCCAGCACCAGCAGATCCAGCGCGGGCGAGGCTGCCGACAGGCGCGCACGGCCTTCGGCCAGCGAGTGGGCGGCTTCCACCTCCATGCCGTTCTGGCGCAGATAGTCGCCCACCATGCGCGTCAGGCGGGTGTCGTCATCGATGAGAAGAACCAGCGGTTTCGTCATGGGCGCGACTATACCGCAGGCCTTTTCGGACAGCTGGGCGGTGGCGGTCATCATCGGCTGGCGGGCGTCTGGGCGCCGCGCTCAGTGGCGTGACGCTCTTTCATGGTCTGGGCCTTGCGGTCCCAGCGCGCCTGCATCAGCCCGGCCAGCTGGCTGCGCTGCGCCGGGGTCAGCACCTGCGCCATGTCGATCAGGGCCTGTGTGTGCTGCTGGCTCATCTGCTGCATGCGGCCCATGCGCTCCTGCTGCAGTCGCTGGATGGCGGCGGTGTCCACGGTGGGCTGGGTCAGCGCGGTCATGAGCTGGCGCTGCATGTCCGCGGGGCCGTTGGCGGCTTTGCGCTGGGCGCGCTGGGCCTCCATCTGTGTGCGCATCCGGGTCTGGATGGCCTGGATCTGGCTGCGCTGCGCGGCGTCGAGTTTGAGCGTGTCCATCAGGCGGGCGCTGGCTTTGGGGTTCATCAGTGCCATCAGCCCACCCCCGCCGTGGTGGCCGTGGTGCCCGCGTGCGCCTTTGGGGCCGTCCCGGCCATCGCGTCCGTCCGGACCATCGCGGCCGTCCAGGCCGGGGGCGGGCGGTACCAGCGGCGCGCCGGTGGCGGCCGGTGTCTGGGCCCGGCTGGTCAGCGGTGTGGCCAGTCCGAAGGCGATGGCGCTCACGGCGACCAGCGCAGCGGCCGATTTCATCATGCGGTTCATGGGCAGGGCCTGGGCTTTCATGCGGAACTCCTTGGTGGGCAGCGTGTGGGGTTTGTCCATGGGGGCATCATCTGCGCAGGGTGTTGCCGCTGTATGCGGCGTGGGTAAACCGCGGTAAAGAATTGAAAATGCTGGAGTTGACGATGCGCCGGCAGGCTGGCGTCCGCGCACGCCACTGCCACAGTCGGCGAGACCCCGTGGTCCGCCCGGGGATGCGCTCTGGCGCTATGCTCTCGCGCCATGACGGAGGGCTTTTCCTCCGGTGTTTTTTCTGGAGATCTTTCGTGAAGAATCTGTTTGACGCCGTCCAGGCGGGCGATCTTGCACTGGCCAACCGCATCGTCATGGCGCCGCTGACGCGCAACCGGGCTCCCGGTGCCCAGCCCAATGCGCTGATGGTCGAGTACTACCGCCAGCGCGCGGGCGCGGGCCTGATCATCACCGAAGCCACGGCCATCAGCCACCAGGGCCAGGGCTATGCCGACGTGCCCGGCCTGTGGTCATCCGACCAGGTGGCGGGCTGGCGCCGGGTCACCGACGCCGTCCACGCCGCAGGCGGTCGCATCGTGCCGCAGCTGTGGCACGTGGGACGCATTTCGCACCCTGCGCTGCAGCCCGACGGCCAGGCGCCAGTCGCGCCGTCTGCCCTGCAGGCGCAGTCGCGCAGCTATCTGATCGAGCGCGACGCCAGCGGCCAGGTCGTCAGCGCCGGTTTCGAGCCCACGGCCATGCCGCGGGCACTGGACATCTCCGAGCTGCCCGGCATCGTTAGCGACTATGTGCGCGCCGCGCGCAACGCCATCGACGCCGGTTTTGACGGCATCGAAATCCACGCGGCCAACGGCTATCTGCTGGACCAGTTCCTGCGCAGTGGCTCCAACCAGCGCACCGACGCCTACGGCGGCTCCATCGAAAACCGCGCCCGTCTGCTCATCGAGGTGATGCAGGCGGTGACGCAGGCCATCGGCGCGGGCCGCGTGGGCGTGCGTCTGTCGCCGGTCAGTCCGGCCAACGACGCCATGGATGCCGACCCGCAGCCGCTGTTCAACCACGTGATGACCGCGCTGGCGCCGCTGGGCCTGGCCTATATTCATGTGGTCGAGGGCGCCACGGCCGGGCCGCGCGATCACAGCCAGGGCGAAACACCCTTCGACTGGGCGGCGCTGCAGCAGGCCTACCGCAGCGCGGGCGGGCAGGGCGCCTGGATGGTCAACAACGGCTACACCCGCGAACTGGCCGACGAGGCCCTGGCCGGACGCCTGAGTGGCGCGCAGGCTGACCTGGTCGCTTTTGGCCGCCCCTACATCGCCAACCCCGATCTGGCCGAGCGCCTGCGCACGGGCGCGCCGCTCAACCCGCTGGACGCCGACACCCTGTATGGCGGCGGCGCCAAAGGCTATACCGACTACCCGGCGCTGGACAGCGCCCCCGCCGCATGAGCGCGATTCCTGCGGGCGCGCTGCGCATCGGGCTGGTGTCGGTCAGCGACCGCGCCAGCAGCGGCGTTTACGAGGATCGCGGCCTGCCCGCGCTGCAGGACTGGCTGGTGCGCACCCTGGCCAGCCCTTACGCGCTGCAGACCCGGCTGATTGCTGACGAGCGCGACGTCATCGCTGCCACGCTGCGCGAGCTGGTTGACGAGGCCGGCTGCCACTGGGTGCTGACCACCGGCGGCACCGGCCCCGCGCCGCGCGACGTGACGCCCGAGGCCACGCTGGACGTGGCCGACCGCGTCATGCCGGGCTTTGGCGAGCAGATGCGCGCCGTCAGCCTCAAATACGTGCCCACAGCCATCCTGTCGCGGCAGGTGGGGGCGATCCGGGGCGGAGCGCTGATCCTCAACCTGCCCGGCCAGCCCAAGGCCATCGCCGAGACGCTGGACGGTGTTTTTGGCGCCGTGCCCTACTGTCTGGACCTGATCGGCGCGCCTTATGTGACGGCGCAGCCCGGCGCGGTCCAGCCTTTCAGGCCCCGGTCAGCGCAGGCCCCCAGCCCGGCGGGCTGATTTCTTCTTCCGGGGCCTTGATCGTTTCGCTCAGGCCACGCTCCAGCACCCAGGCCCTCAGGGCATCGGGCGGCATGGGGCGGCTGGCGTAATAGCCCTGGTAGAACTCGCACTGCATGGCGCGCAGGGCTTCGAGCTGGCGCACGGTTTCGACGCCCTCGGCCTGCACCGTCATCCCCAGGCTGTGCGAGAGCTTGACCACCGCCTCGGAAATCGCGCAGCCCGCGCCCACGTCGGGCAGCTGGTTGACGAAGCTGCGGTCGATCTTGAGCTTGGTCAGCGGGAAGCGCTGCAGGTAGGACAGCGAGGAATAGCCCGTGCCGAAATCGTCCACCGCCAGCGACACGCCCAGATCGCGCAGCATCATCAGCACGGCCAGGGTTTTTTCGGTATCGCCGATCAGCGTGCTTTCGGTGATTTCGATCTCCAGCAGGCCGGCCGGGAAGCCCGTGCGCTCCAGCGTGTCGGCCACGACCTGGATGAAGTTGGGCGAGCGCAGCTGGCGCGCCGACACGTTGACCGCCATGTGCAGCGGCAGACCCTCGTCCAGCCAGGCCCGGCCCTGCTGGCAGGCCATCTCCAGCACCTGCGTGCCCAGCGCGACCACAAGGCCCGTGCGCTCGGCCTCACCGATGAACTCGTCCGGATACACCAGCGAGGCGCGGGTGGGGTCTTTCCAGCGCACCAGCGCCTCGACGCCCGTAGGGCGGTCGTCGTGCAGGCTCATCTGCGGCTGGTAGTGCAGGACGAACTCGCGGTTTTCCAGCGCGCGGCGGATGCTGCGGTCCAGAGCCAGACGCAGCTTGGCGGCCTTGGTCAGGTTCTCGCTGTAGAAGGCCAGGCGGTTCTTGCCCTCGGATTTGGCGCGGTGCAGCGCGGTGTCGGCGTGCTGCATCATCTCTTCGGGCGTGTCGCCCTGCGCGGGCCCGACGACGATGCCGATGCTGATGCGCACCATCACTTCGACATCGTCCTCCAGCGGCACCGGGTGCTCGAAGAGGCGCTGGATGCGGTGTGCCACGGCGGCCGCGTCGTCGGCGCTGTCCAGACGCTCGAGCAGGATGGCGAACTCGTCGCCGCCCAGGCGGTAGAGCGAATCACCGTCGCGCAGCGTGCACTCCAGGCTGTGCGCCGTCGAGGCCAGCAGCGCGTCGCCCTGGCGGTGTGTGTGGCTGTCGTTGATGTCCTTGAAATCGTCGATGTCGATGACCAGCAGCGCCATCAGGTGCTGGGTCGATTTGCGGATGGCCAGACCGTGCACCAGCACCTCGCGCAGCTTGCGGCGGTTGGGCAGGCCGGTGAGCATGTCGTGGTAGGACTGGTAGACCAGCTCGGACTTGGCCTGCTTCAGCTCGGAAATCTCGCTGAAGATGCCCACGTAATGGATGATGCGCTGGTCGTCATCGCGCAGCGGCACCACGCTGAGCAGCTTGGTGTAAACGTCGCCGTTCTTGCGGCGGCTGACCAGCTCGCCGCGCCAGCGCCCGTGCACGTCGATGGCATACCAGATCTGCGTGAGCACGTGCGGCTGGTTGATGTCGGTCAGGTAATCCGAGACATGCTGGCCCATGACCTCGTCGGGCGTGTAGCCGGTGACTTCGCTGAAGGCCTGGTTGATCTGGATGACGCGCCGCGCTGCGTCGGTGACCACGATGCCTTCGCCCGCGCGCTCGAAAACCAGCGAGATCAGGCGCTGCGATTCTTCAGCAGCATGGCGTTCGGTGACGTCGGTGCAGCCCATCCAGAAGCCCAGCAGCCGCCCCTGGCTGTCCTGGCGGCGCAGCACCTTGACCTCGAACCAGCGCTTGTCGCCGCCGATCTGCGGGGCACCCAGGGCGATTTCGGTGTGGCTGAATTCGCCGTGCAGCGGGGTGGAGCGGCGGCGGTCGAAGCGGGAACTGCCTTCGCTGTCCATGTCCTGCTGCGGCATCTGCGTGGCGCTGTCCAGCGCCTCGTGCTGGACGGCCATCAGCAGCTTGGGCGCGTGCGACTGGCCTTCCAGCGCGGCCTGCTGCATCAGCACGCGCAGCGCGACGTGGCTGGCGGGCTGCAGGCCGCGTTCCAGTCCCGCCTGGCGCAGCACGCGGGCCAGCGCATCCAGTGCCAGCGGGTGGGCCTCGGCCAGCACCGAGGTGTCCAGCGGGCCGGGCGGCCGGGGGTGGGCCTGCACGGCCGTGACGCGGCCCAGCGAGTCGAGCTGCAGGCTCAGGTCAAAGCGCAGCAGCGACAGTGCCTGGTCCAGGCTCAAACCATCCTGCCCGCCCGCATTGCGCAGACGCAGCAGCGCCAGTCCGCCCGCCAGCATCAGCGTGGCCAGAACGGCTGTGGCGGCCAGCCCCCAGGCCGTGGCCTGGCCCGCTGCCAGGGCGGGCCACAGCAGCAGGGCCATGAAACCGGCGAGCACCGACAGGGCCACAGCGCAGCCCAGCCACAGGGGCTGGGACAGCAGGCGCAGGACAAATGATGAAGAGGGCGTGTTCAAGGGCGGTCCGGCAGGCCTCGTGGCAGGAACATTCGTGCGGATGCTACTGCAAGGGGGCCTGCAGGCAGCGTGCGAATTGGGCGGGGAAAGCCGGATTACTCCTCAATGCCGGTGATTTTTTGTGACGCTGTTACCCCTTTTCAGGCCAGCCTGTCAAGCTGGGAAACCGTATGGCATTGGCGGGTAAAAACACTAGCTGTGGTGCTTGCCATGCGAAATTCATCCAGATATAGTGTCTGCCTGTCCCGTCATCCCTAGCTCTGCACGCCCATGAACGCTCCCCTGACCCCCGATGCCATGACGCTGTCCACCTTCTCCTCCGGCGCAGATGCGCCCTTCGATCCCGCCCAGTACGCGGGCTACCAGATCGTGCGTCGCAATGGCTCGGTGGTGGCTTTCGAGCCCGCCAAGATCGCCGTGGCGCTGATGAAAGCCTTCCTGGCCGTTCACGGCAGCCAGGGCGCGGCGTCCAGCAGCGTGCGCGACACGGTGCAGCAGCTCACCGTCACCGTGGTCCAGGCGCTGCTGCGCTCGCGCCCGGCCGGGGGCACTTTCCACATCGAAGACGTGCAGGACCAGGTCGAACTGGGCCTGATGCGCGGCGGTTTCCATGAAGTGGCCCGCGCCTACGTGCTCTACCGCGAGCGCCGCAGCCAGGAGCGCCGCCAGCAGCAGGCGCAGCAGCCGGCCGCCGCTGCCGCTGCGACGCTCTTCGTGACCGACCGCGGCCAGCGCGTGCCGCTGGATCTGGACGGCCTGCGCGCCCTGGTCGAAGGCGCCTGCCAGGGCCTGGCGCCCGAGGTGACCGCCACGCCCATCCTGTCCGAAACGCAGCGCAACCTGTACGACGGCGTGCCGCTGGCCGAAGTCCACAAGGCGCTGATCCTGGCCGCGCGCACCCTGATCGAGCGCGATCCCGACTACAGCCGCGTCACCGCCCGCCTGCTGATGCACACCATCGAGCGCGAGATTCTGGGCAGCGCCCCCGCCGACGCGGCCCAGCGCGCTCAGGCCTACAGCGACTATTTCCCGTCTTTCATCAAAAAAGGCGTGCAGGCCGAGCTGCTGGACGAGCGCCTGATGCAGTTCGACCTGCCGCGTCTGGCCGCCGCCCTGCACCCCGAGCGCGACGACCAGTTCGATTATCTGGGCCTGCAGACGCTGTACGACCGCTACTTCCTGCACATCAAAAAGACGCGCATCGAGATGCCGCAGGCCTTTTTCATGCGCGTGGCCATGGGCCTGTCGCTGAACGAGATCGACCGCGAATCGCGCGCCATCGAGTTCTACGAGCTGCTGTCCAGCTTTGACTTCATGTCCAGCACGCCGACGCTGTTCAACAGCGGCACGCGCCGCAGCCAGCTCTCCAGCTGCTACCTGACCACGGTGGGCGACGACCTGGACGGCATTTACGAGGCCATCAAGGAAAACGCGCTGCTCTCCAAGTTCGCGGGGGGCCTTGGCAACGACTGGACGCCGGTGCGCGCCTTGGGCAGCCACATCAAGGGCACCAACGGCGAATCGCAGGGCGTGGTGCCTTTCCTGAAGGTGGTCAACGACACCGCCGTGGCGGTCAACCAGGGCGGCAAGCGCAAGGGCGCGGTCTGCGCCTACCTGGAAACCTGGCACCTGGACATCGAAGAATTCCTGGAGCTGCGCAAGAACACCGGCGACGACCGCCGTCGCACGCACGACATGAACACGGCCAACTGGGTGCCCGACCTGTTCATGAAGCGCGTCATGGAAGGCGCCGACTGGACGCTGTTCAGCCCCTCCGACTGCCCCGACCTGCACGAGCTGTCGGGCGCCGCCTTCGAGGCCGCCTACACCGCCTACGAGGCCAGCGCCGACCGCGGCGATCTGACGCTGTTCCGCCGCCTGCCCGCACGCGATCTGTGGCGCAAGATGCTGACCATGCTGTTCGAAACCGGCCACCCCTGGATCACCTTCAAGGACGCCTGCAACCTGCGCAGCCCGCAGCAGCACGTCGGCGTGGTCCACTCCAGCAACCTGTGCACCGAGATCACGCTCAACACCAACGACAGCGAAATCGCCGTGTGCAACCTGGGCTCGGTCAACCTGGCCCGCCACCTCAAGCCCGCCGCCGTGCTGGCCCAGGGGCAGCTGGACGTCGCCCAGGCCATCGACATGGACAAGCTGCGCCGCACCGTGACCACGGCCATGCGCATGCTGGACAACGTCATCGACATCAACTACTACGCCGTCAAGAAAGCCCGCGACAGCAACCTGCGCCACCGCCCGGTGGGCCTGGGCATCATGGGCTTCCAGGACAGCCTGTACCGCCTGAAAACGCCTTACGCCAGCGAATCCGCCATGGTTTTCGCCGACGCGTCCATGGAGGCCGTGTGCTACTTCGCCTACAGCGCCTCGTGCGATCTGGCGCAGGAGCGCGGGCGTTACTCCAGCTACAACGGTTCGCTCTGGAGCCAGGGGATCCTGCCGCACGACAGCCTGCGCCTGCTGCAGGAAGCGCGCGGCGGCTACCTGGAGGTCAACACCGACCAGCGCCTCGACTGGGAGGCCTTGCGCACGCGCATCCTGCAGCACGGCATGCGCAACAGCAACTGCGTGGCCATCGCGCCGACGGCCACCATCAGCAACATCATCGGCGTGGACGCCTCGATCGAGCCCTGCTTTGGCAACCTCTCGGTCAAGAGCAACCTGTCGGGCGAATTCACCATCATCAACGAAGCCCTGGTGCGCGATCTCAAGGCGCTGGACCTGTGGGACGACGTGATGCTGATGGATCTCAAGCACTTCGATGGCAGCCTGCGCCGCATCGACCGCGTGCCCGCACAGATCAAATCGGTTTACGCCACGGCCTTTGAGGTTGAGGCACAGTGGCTGGTCGAAGCCGCCTCGCGCCGCCAGAAATGGATCGACCAGGCGCAGTCGCTCAACATTTACGTTGCGGGCGCCTCGGGCAAGAAGCTGGACGAAATTTACAAGCTGGCCTGGACACGCGGCCTGAAAACCACCTACTACCTGCGCACCATGGCCGCCACGCACGTCGAGAAATCGACCGCGCACAGCGGCGCGCTCAACGCGGTGCAGTCGGGCGGCCCGGCCCCCGCTGCTGCAGCGCCCGTTTCAGCCGCACCGGTGGCCGAAGCGAGCGTCGCGGGATCGGACGTGAAGTTCTGCTCCATCGACAACCCGGACTGCGAAGCCTGCCAGTGATCCGGCCGGTTTCTGCACTGATCTGACCCACAAGGAGAACCCCATGCTGTCCTGGGACGACGAAGATACTGCGGCCACCACCGCTCCCCCCGCACCGGCTGCGCCCGCCGCAAATGCCTCCGGCCAGCCCAGCCTGCCTGGGCTGGATCTTCCCGCGTCGCCAGCCGCTTCGGCTGCGCCGCCCCAGGCCAGCCGCGTCAAGGCCAGCGAGAAGCGCATCATCAACGGCCAGACCGACGTCAACCAGCTGGTGCCCTTCAAGTACAAATGGGCCTGGGAAAAGTACCTGGCCACCTGCGCCAACCACTGGATGCCGCAGGAAGTGAACATGAACCGCGACATCGCCCTGTGGAAAGACCCCAAGGGCCTGACCGAGGACGAGCGTCGCATCGTCAAGCGCAACCTGGGCTTTTTCGTGACGGCCGACAGCCTGGCCGCCAACAACATCGTGCTGGGCACCTACCGCCACATTACGGCGCCCGAGTGCCGCCAGTTTCTGCTGCGCCAGGCGTTTGAAGAGGCCATCCACACCCACGCCTACCAGTACATCGTCGAATCGCTGGGCCTGGACGAGGCGGAGATCTTCAACGCCTACAACGAGGTCAAATCCATCCGCGACAAGGACGAGTTCCTGATCCCCTTCATCGAGGCGATCAGCGACCCCGGTTTCCACACCGGCACGCACGAAACCGACCAGACGCTGCTCAAAAGCCTGATCGTTTTCGCTTGCCTGATGGAAGGGCTGTTCTTCTACGTCGGCTTCACCCAGATCTTGGCGCTGGGCCGCCAGAACAAAATGGTGGGCGCCGCCGAGCAGTACCAGTACATCCTGCGCGACGAATCCATGCACTGCAATTTCGGCATCGATCTGATCAACCAGCTCAAGATCGAGAACCCGCAGCTGTGGACGCCCGCCTTCAAGGACGAGATCCGCGAGCTGTTCGTCAAGGCCGTGGATCTGGAATACGCCTACGCCGAAGACACCATGCCGCGCGGCGTGCTGGGCATGAACGCCGCGATGTTCAAGAGCTACCTGCGCTTCATCGCCAACCGCCGGGCCACGCAGATCGGGCTGGACGCGCTCTTCCCCAGCGAGGAGAATCCCTTCCCTTGGATGAGCGAGATGATCGATCTCAAAAAAGAGCGCAATTTCTTCGAAACCCGCGTCATCGAATACCAGACCGGTGGCGCCCTGTCCTGGGACTGAACATGACTGCCAAAGAGGCCACCCGCGTGGCGACGCCCCGCGTTAAAAAAGCCGCAGCGCCCAAGACGACGCAGCCCGCTGCGGCTGCGGCTGTGACGGCCCCGGCCACCAAGACGGCCGCACGGCCAGCCGCTGCCAAAACGGTGGCGGCGAAAACGGCGGCGGCCAAAACAGTGGCCGCTGCTTCAGCGGCGGGGGTGGAGAAAGCCCCGGCCAAAGCGGCGTCCAAAGCCGCTCTCAAAGCCCCTGCCAAGGCGGCCAAGCCCGCTGCGGGCAAAGCCCCTTCGCGTCGTGGCAAGGTGGCCGCTGACGCCGCACTGCCCACTGACGCGCTGGTGGTGCCGTTGCCCGTGGCGCCGCGCAGCCAGATTCGCACCCGCCTGAGCGACCATGCCGCTTGGCCGTTTCCGGCGCCGGACGGCGCGGCCTGAAGCGCGGGCACAGCAAGGCTTCAACGTTAGTCAGGGCGGGTCAGATCATTCCGTTTGCGCCTGGCCTGTCAGTCCCGTCAGTGTGGCCGCCGCCCGACAGGAGTGGCGGTCAATGGCTCGCACAGGCTGCGCCGCAGCACGGTTCCGGTCAGTGCGGTGCCGATAAAGCCGGACACCCCCACCACCAGCAGCAGGGCAAGCACAGCTTTTACTGTCCCGACGCTGCCGCCAGCTGCTGCCAGGTTGTCATCACCGTGTCCGGGTTGAGCGAAATCGACACGATGCCTTCCTGCGTCAGCCACTGCGCGAAATCGGGGTGATCGCTGGGGCCCTGGCCGCAGATGCCGATGTATTTGCCTTGGGCGCGGCAGGCGCGGATGGCCTGCGAAATCAGGGCTTTGACGGCCGGATCGCGCTCGTCAAAGTCGGCGGCCAGCAGCTCCATGCCGGAATCGCGGTCCAGCCCCAGCGTGAGCTGAGTGAGGTCGTTCGAGCCGATCGACATGCCGTCGAAAAACTGCAGGAACTGCTCGGCCAGGATGGCGTTGCTGGGCACCTCGCACATCATGATGACGCGCAGGCCGTCCTCGCCGCGCTTCAGGCCCTGTTCGGCGAGCAGGCCGATGACGCGCTCGGCCTGGCCCAGCGTGCGCACAAAGGGCACCATGATTTCGACGTTTGTGAGGCCCATGTCGTTGCGCACGCGCTTGAGCGCTTCGCATTCCATGGCGAAGGCTTCGCGGAAATCTTCGCTGATATAGCGCGACGCGCCACGGAAACCCAGCATGGGGTTTTCCTCGTCGGGCTCGTAGCGGCTGCCGCCGATGAGCTTTTTGTACTCGTTCGATTTGAAATCGGACAGGCGCACGATGACCGGCTTGGGCCAGAACGCCGCGGCGATGGTGGCGATGCCTTCGGCCAGCTTGTCCACGTAGAAGGCGCGCGGGCTGCTGTGGCCGCGCGCCACCGATTCCACGGCCTTTTTCAGGTCGGAATCGATGTGCGGGTACTCCAGGATGGCCTTGGGGTGCACGCCGATGTTGTTGTTGATGATGAATTCCAGCCGCGCCAAGCCCACGCCGCTGCCCGGCATCTGGGCGAAATCAAAGGCCAGCTGCGGGTTGCCCACGTTCATCATGATCTTGACCGGGCAGGGCGGCAGTTCGACCTGCGCCACTTCGGTCACTTCGGTGTCCAGCAGGCCGTCGTAGATCAGGCCGGTGTCGCCCTCGGAGCAGACCACGGTGACCAGCGCGCCGTCAGACAGCGTTTCGGTGGCGTCGCCGCATCCGACCACGGCCGGGATGCCCAGCTCGCGGGCGATGATGGCCGCGTGGCAGGTGCGCCCGCCGCGGTTCGTGACGATGGCGCTGGCGCGCTTCATCACCGGCTCCCAGTTGGGATCGGTCATGTCGGTGACCAGCACGTCGCCGGGCTGGACCTGGTCCATCTCGGAAATGTGCTGCACCAGGCGCACTGGCCCGGCGCCGATTTTCTGCCCGATGGCGCGACCTTCGGCCAGAACGGTGCTGGTCGATTTGAGTTTGAAGCGCTGCTCGGCCTTGCCCTTGGACTGGCTTTTCACCGTCTCGGGGCGCGCCTGCAGGATGTAGAGCTGGCCGTCCACGCCGTCTTTGCCCCATTCAATGTCCATGGGGCGGCCGTAATGCTGCTCGATGATCAGGGCGTAACGCGACAGCTCGAGCACCTCGGCGTCGGTCAGCGAGTAGCGGTTGCGCAGTTCCAGCGGCGTGTCGCTGGTCTGCACGAGGCGCCCGTGCGTGGCGCGCTCTTCGTCGCTGGCGAAGGTCATGCGCAGCAGCTTGCTGCCCAGATTGCGCCGGATCAACGCCTGGCGCCCGGCGCGCAGCGTGGGTTTATGGACATAGAACTCGTCGGGATTGACGGCGCCCTGGACCACGGTTTCGCCCAGGCCGTAGCTGGAGGTCACGAAAACCACGTCCTCGAAGCCCGATTCGGTGTCCAGCGTGAACATCACCCCGGCCGCGCCCTGGTCCGAGCGCACCATGCGCTGTACGCCCGCCGACAGGGCGACGCCGCTGTGGGCAAAGCCCTTGTGCACGCGGTAGCTGATGGCGCGGTCGTTGTACAGGCTGGCGAAGACTTCCTTCATGCGGTGCAGGATGCCGTCGATGCCGACCACGTTGAGAAAGGTTTCCTGCTGCCCGGCGAAACTGGCGTCGGGCAGGTCTTCGGCGGTGGCCGACGAGCGCACGGCAAAGCTGGCATCGGGCGATCCGGCGCTCAGGCGCGCGAATTCGGCGCGGATGGCGGCGTCCAGTTCGGCAGGGAAGGGGGCGGCTTCGACCCAGCCGCGAATCTCGGCGCCTGCGGCGGCCAGGGCGTTGACGTCTTCGGTGTCCAGCGTTGAGAGGCGCTGGTTGATGCGATCTTCCAGGCCGCCCTGGCGCAGGAACTCGCGGAAAGCGTGGGCCGTGGTGGCAAAACCGCCGGGCACGCGCACGCCGGTGGCGGCCAGCTGGCTGATCATTTCACCGAGCGAGGCGTTTTTGCCCCCCACGGTGTCGACATCGTGCATGCGCAGATGCTCGAAAGGCACGACCAGCGAGGTCGTCAGGTTGATCCTGGCGTTCATGTGAAGCTCCAAAGTTAAAAACCTGTGCCTCCCGCGCGCTGAGCAAAATCGCACGTTCACTGGCTTGCGGGCATTCTAAACAACAAGTCGGGCCACTTTTGACGGCATGGGTCACGCCACGGCGGTGTTAGCGCGAGCAAATGGGCCTGTGTGCTACTCACCCCACAGGGGCTGTGAAACAATCCGCCCCATGAAAGACATCGCATCCCGTGCCGGAGACGGCGCCGTCCTGCTGGACATCGCAGGCCCTGAACTGACCGAAGCCGACCGCCGCCGCGTGCGTCACCCGCTGACCGGCGGGGTGATCCTGTTTGCGCGCCACTGGCAGGGCCGCGAGCAGCTGGCTGCCTTGACGGCCGAGCTGCGCGCGCTGCGCCCCGATCTGCTGATCTGTGTGGATCAGGAGGGTGGGCGCGTGCAGCGCTTTCGCGGCGATGGCATGACCGCGCTGCCTGCCATGGCGCGACTGGGCGATCTGGCGCGGGCGCAGGGCCTGGCCGCCGCCGCCGATGCGGCCACCGCCACGGGCCTGGTCCTGGCCAGCGAGCTGCGCGCCTGCGGGGTGGATTTCAGCTTCGCGCCGGTGCTGGATCTGGATCCGGGCAGCCGCTGCCCGGCGATCGGCACGCGCTCGTTTGGCGAGGACGCGCAGACGGTGGCGCTGCTGGCGCGCGCGCTCATCCAGGGGCTGAACCAGGCGGGTCTGGCCAGCTGCGGCAAGCATTTCCCCGGCCACGGCCGTGTCCAGCTCGACAGCCATGTGGCCGTGCCCATCGACGACCGCGCGCTGGACGATCTGCTGGCCGATGACGCCAGCCCCTACGGCTGGCTGCGCACGGCGCTGGACAGCGTCATGCCCGCGCATGTGCGCTATCCGCAGGTGGATGCGCGCCCGGCGGGCTTCTCGCGCGTCTGGCTGCAGGACATCCTGCGCGGCCGCCTCGGCTTCCATGGCCTGATTTTCAGCGACGACCTCAGCATGGAAGCCGCCCGGCGCGTGGACGATGTCCAGGGCGGCGCGCTGCTGCCTTATGCCGACGCCGCGCTGCTGGCGCTGCAGGCCGGCTGCGACATGGCGGTGGTCTGCAACCAGTCCATCGGCGACAGCACCGCACTGGACGATCTGCTGGACGGCCTCTCGCAGGCCCGCGACAGCGGCGCCTGGCAGCCCGATCCGCTCAGCCGCGAGCGCCGTCTGCGCCTGCTGGCGCGCGGCCCCGCCCTGGTCTGGGACGCCCTGCAGCGCGAATCCCGCTACGTCGCCGCCCGCGATCTGCTGGCCACCCGAATGGCCGAACTGGCTGAACAGGAGAAATCCCCATGCTGAACTTTGCCCCTGTCCGCCGCGTTCACCGCCTGGCGCTGCTGCTGCCGCTGTCGCTGGCCCTAGGCGCCTGCGCCAATATCGGCGTGGGGGTGGGGATTCCGCTCTTCCCGGGCGTGTCTGTGGGCGTGGGCTTGGGCTCGAATGGCCCCACCGTGGGCGTCAACGCGGGCCACGGCCCCTTTGGCGTGGGCGTCGGTGTCAACACCCAGGGCCAGGTCGTTGGAAGCGCGGGGGTGGGCGTGGGCACGAATGTAGGCGGTGCGACGGTCTCGACCGGCGTGGGTGCCTCGACGGTGCTGGTCGATCCGGCACGCAACAATACCCCGGCCAATCAGCGCTGATTTGCGCCTATCATCGGCGACCGTCTGCTTCTGGGGATCCCATGAAAGAGTTCCGCATTTCCTTTGTGGTCACGGCCGTCTGCCTGGGTGTGGCCGCCTGGTGGGGCCACAACAGCGGCATGGGCCTGTGGCAGGCGCTGTGGATCTGCGCCGTGCTGGCCATCCTGGAGGTCTCGCTGTCGTTTGACAACGCCGTGGTCAACGCCGGGGTGCTCAAGCACATGGACGAGTTCTGGCGCCAGATGTTCCTCACGGTCGGTATCGTCATTGCCGTGTTTGGCATGCGCCTGGTTTTTCCCATCGTCATCGTGGCCGTGGCCACCGGCCAGGGGCCTGTCCCGGTGATGGAAATGGCGCTGACCCGGCCGGACGATTACAGCCGCGTGCTGACCGACAATTACCCGACGATCGCCGCTTTTGGCGGCATGTTCCTGCTGCTGGTCTTTCTGAACTTCCTGTTCGACAAGGACCGCGACCTGCACTGGCTGGGCGCCGCCGAGCGCCTGGCCGGCTCGCTGGGCAAGGCCGATGCCATGTCCGTCATCGTCGCCGTGGCGGTGCTGATGTCGACCAAGCTCTTCCTGCCTGTGGCGGTCTTTCACGACGTGCTGTTTGCCGGCATCGCGGGCATCCTGCTCTTCCTTTTGGTGGACAGCATCGACGCGCTGTTTGAACCAGACGAGGCCGAAGGGGAGGGGCAGGGCGGCAGCAGCCTGGGCCCGGCCAAGCGCTCGGGTCTGGCGGCCTTCATGTACCTGGAGGTGCTGGACGCGTCTTTCTCGTTCGACGGCGTGATCGGCGCTTTCGCCATCACCCGCGACGTGGTCATCATCATGCTGGGCCTGGCGATTGGCGCGATGTTCGTGCGCTCGATGACGGTCTACCTGGTCAACAAGGGCACGCTGGACCAGTTTGTCTTTCTGGAGCACGGCGCGCACTACGCCATCGGCGTGCTGGCCATCATCATGCTGATCGGCACGGTGCAGCACGTGCCCGAAGTGCTGACCGGCCTGATCGGCGTGGCCTTTATTGCGGCATCGGTATGGTCGTCGATCCGCTACCGCAAAAAGCAGGAAGCGGCCGCCTGAGCGGCCTGAGTCGGTGAAGCGACCATAAAAAAAGCCACCCGCAGGGGTGGCTTTTTAGTGAGTGACTTTGAAAGGCTGTTTTTGATTCAGCGGGGTTCTCAATCAATCGTGGTGCCGGTGACCGGAATCGAACTGGTGACCTACGCGTTACGAGTGCGTTGCTCTACCAACTGAGCTACACCGGCAATTCGCTCATTATAGGCGAAAAACCGCGCACTCGATGAATCGAAGCGCGGATACCGGTACAGAGGCCCCTTCAGGCTGATCACCCCGCCGGTTACCGGTCCCGGCCGTGGGCTCTGTCTGTCCTTATATCGCAAAGCAGACGACGTGTCATGTTTTTTCGTGCGTCCGGCGTTTCAGAACGGCGCTGGGCTGTGCCACGTCGCACGTCCGCCGTGGCTGGGGTGCTTCAGCGCCAGGTGGCTGGCGTGCAGCAGCAGCCGATCCGGCGCGGCGGTGCTGCCGCCGGGCTGCCAGGCGGGCGGGGCGTAGAACTCGTCGCCCAGAATCGGGTGGTTGATCCACTGCATGTGCACGCGCAGCTGGTGGCTGCGCCCGGTGACGGGCCACAGCGCGACGCGGGTGGCGGGGGCCTGCGCCAGCGGCCAGGGCGCCAGGCTGCGGTAGAGCGTCAGGGCGGGCTTGCCCCAGTGCACGTTGACCTGCTGGCGCGGCCGGTTGGGCCAGTCGACCAGCAGCGCCTTGTCGACCTGGCCGTGGGGCGGATCAGGCTGGCCCAGCACGACGGCTTCGTAGCGCTTGGCCACTTCGCGCTGCTGGAACTGGCGTGCCAGATCGGCCTGCGCCGCCTTGTGCCGCGCCAGGACGATCAGCCCCGAAGTGGCCTGATCCAGCCGGTGCACAACGAGAAGCGGCCCGCCGGAATCGCTTCCGGGCGGGCCGCTCAGGGGCGCCAGACGGCGCAGAAGATGATCCTGACCGGGATCGCGGCCCGGCACGGACAGCAGCCCGGCTGGTTTGACAGCGACCACCCAGTCGTCGTCCAGCGCCAGAAGGTCTATGCCGCCGAGCTGGTCCAGCACCGGGCTGGCCGCGGTCTGTTCCAGAAGGGCGTCAACCGGCTGTGCGGGATCAGCGGGGGCCATGTCCGGTTTTGGGGCCTTTGCCCCCCGGACGGAAAGCGCCGCGCGGGCCCTTGCCGCCGACCGGCACGCCGTTGGCGTTGTACTGCCCGGCGCCTGCGCCCGGCTGGGCCGGACGGTGGGCGGGACGGCCTTCAAAAGCGCGCGCTTCGTGGGCGCGGGCCTCGTAAGGACGACCCTCATGCGGACGGCCCTCAGGGCGACCTTCCCAGGGGCGAGCCGGACGGTCACTGCCTGGACGCTGTTCCCAGGGGCGGGCGCCGGCCGGACGCTCGGTGCGCGGCGCATCTGCCGACCAGCCCGAGCCTTCGGCGCGCGGAGCGCCCGGGCGGAAGCCGTCGCGCGAGCCACGCGGGCCACCTGCCGGTTTGCCCCAGGGCTTGCTGGCGCCGTAGCCACCACCACCGCCGCCGAAACCGCCCTTGCCACGCGGTGCGTCCGAGCGGCCAAAACCGCCGCCCTTGCCACCCGGCAGGGGGCGCAGGTCGGTCACCGGCAGACGCGGCTCCAGCCCGGTGATCTGGCTGATTTTGAACGGCTGCTGCGTGAAGCCCTGGATGCGGCGCAGCATCATGACGTCGCGGCGCGTGGCCAGCGTGATCGCCAGACCCGTGCGGCCCGCGCGGCCGGTGCGGCCGATGCGGTGAACGTAATCTTCGGCTTTCATCGGCAAGCCGAAGTTGACGACGTGGCTGATGCCGGGGACGTCGATGCCGCGCGCGGCCACGTCGGTGGCGACCAGCACGCGCAGCTGGCCCTGGCGCAGGCCCATCAGCGTGCGGTTGCGCTTGCCCTGGGGCATGGCGCCGTGCAGCGGGGCGACGGCGTGACCCAGCTCGGCCAGGTGCAGCGCCAGATCGTCAGCGTCGCGCTGGGTGCTGGTGAAGACCACGGCCTGCGTCAGATCGCGCTCGGCCAGGATGTGCTCCAGCAGCGCCAGCTTGTGGCGGTGGTCGTCGGCCCACATCAGCTTCTGCTCGATGCTGGCGGAGCCTTGCGTGTTGGCCGCGACGTTGACGTGAACGGCGTCGGGCTTGAGGATTTCGTCCGCCAGACGGCCAACCTGGCCGCCGAAGGTGGCGCTGACCATGAGCGTCTGGCGCTCCTGCGGCAGCGAGTGCGCGATGCGCTCGATGTCCTCGATGAAGCCCATGTCCAGCATGCGGTCGGCCTCGTCCAGGATGATCATGCGCACGCGGTCCAGGTTCAGCTTGCCGCTGTCCAGGTGGTCGATCAGACGGCCCGGCGTGGCGACCAGCAGGTCCAGGCGACCGGCGATGGCCTGCAGCTGGGCGGGGTAGGGCATGCCGCCCACCACGGTGGCGGTGCGCAGGCCGGGAATCTGGCCCCCGTAATTGGCCGCGGCCTTGCTGACCTGCATGGCCAGTTCGCGCGTGGGGGCCAGCACCAGGATGCTGGGGCCGGTTCCGGCGCCGAACTCTTTGCGCGGATCAACGCGGGGACCGCGCTGGGGACGGCGGTCAAAGCTGCCGGGGCGGCCACGCGG